>NZ_JBMDKE010000058.1:0-34000 GCF_057809555.1 Niveispirillum sp. FG156
AGATTCTCACATCGACGCCATCTTGTGAATCCTTTGTCAGCGTCATTGCACTAGTCTGGCTGGTCCAGCTTCTTGCAGGCGGATGCTACACGGGTTTGTAAGAAATAGTAAATCAAATCAATGCAGTAAGCTTACTATAACGTCGGTCAGGTCGAGCCCCCGCATCCAGCCTGATACAAAAAATCCCTGTAATATCAGTAATTTATGGGGATTTTGCGTTTTGTGCCGGCTCTTTGCGATGAACCGGTATCTATAAAAATCAGCATGTTAGCTGCGCAGGTTCAAATTGAGGGAGCCGGCACCCGCATCCAACCTGCCAAGGCTCCTGGGGCATTAATGAGTTTGAGCGGCCAACAATCCCGGCATGTGTGTAGATGTCCCTGGTAATGCAAAAACAAAATTCTGACATCGTATCAACTGCGAGGAGTTCTATCCGTCGTGTGTCAGGTCTCTTGATGCAGCCTGATCGGGCCGCGGGCCAATATTCTACATATATTGACGTTGTTATTCATATTCTAATTTGTGTAAATATTAAAGAATTAGATGTTTTATATGAAATGTAGTTTATTTTTTTTAAAACATCAAATCACATTCAGTGTAAAGTCCTTGTTAATGATTTTTATAGTTTTATTAATTAATAATTTTCTTAAAAAACAATTAGTCCACATTTTTTATTCCACATTTTTTAGCTGATGGTGCTCTACACAGCGTGCCAAAGCTACGATGAAACCCTGTATACTGTGTTAACCATGGATATAATGGTATGTTTGGGCGTCGACATTAAGGGTAGATCGTGATGCAGAGCCTTTCTGGGTTGCTTGGAGCAGCAGAGCATTACCGCCGAGACAGACCAGAACGCCACGCCGTTATTCTCGACCTGTCCGGGTTACTGCATATTGAGGAGCCGGCTTTCCGGCGTACCCTGCGCCGCTGGCTGGCGGGCGATGAGAAGCCGGCGGTCGATGGCGCGAACGTCATTCTGTTCGATACTGGCAAGGACAAACTGGTCCTGTCCATTCCTGGCAGCCTTCTGACAGAACGCCGTCAGGCCCTGGGCCGTGTGGCGGAGGCGTTGGCGTCCCATCACCGGGGGGAGTTGCGGACGGCATGGTTCGATCTCTCGCGCGACGCTGACGGCTTCGCCGATGCGGTGCGGAATCTGGTTGAGCAGATGGGCAGCGAACAATATCCAGAAGCGCCGCCAGCGGCAGACGCCCTCGACAGGTTCATGGAGATGGAGCGCACGCTGCACGCGGTCGATCTCTCCTCCCTGTTGCGTGAACAGCTCATCTTCCGACTGGATGATGAGCAGGGGCCGATCCCGGTGATGGTGGAACGGACGGTTTCCATCGAGGCGCTGGACCGGCTGTTCGCCACCCATATGCGGCGAGAGCCCTGGCTGTTCGATCAGGCCACCGCGTTGCTGGACCGCCGCATGCTCTATGATCTGCTGCGGGACGATGCCGTTCACACGCTACCCATCGCCGTGAAGCTGCATGCTGCCACCGTGGCCGGAGAGGAATTCCGCGAGATGACGGCACGGTTCCCCGCCCGGCTGCATGGCAAGCTGGTGGTGGAGATGACCTTCCTGGAATGGGTTGCAGACCGGGAGCTGTATCGTAAGGCCATGATGCAGGCGCAGGCTGACGACGTCGCGGTCGCCATCGACCATGTCCCGATCCTGGCGCCATCGGATACCGAACTGCCGGTGGTCGACTGGTACCGTATCCCCTGGCTGGGGGAGGACGGGGCACCGGTGGACCTGTCCGGCGGTATCGCTTGGCTGGGGCCGGTTGCCCGTTCGCGCTGTATCCTGACGCGGTGCCGGGATGATCAGGCGTTGGAGGATGCTCGCACGCTGGGCTTTCGTTATGTCGAGGGGCCGGCTGCCACCCGTGCCTATCATGATGGGCTGAAGGTCGGTGACGATCAGCGCCGGGAACGCACGGCACCCGGTTCCGGCCAGACGAACAACCTTGGCGTGGAACCGCCGGACGAACCGGTCAAACCAACCTCATGGTGGTCACGGCTGTTTGGGCGCGGCGGTCGATCCGGCGACTGACCGTTACCGCGTGGCCGCATTGGCAGTCAGGGCATCGGTATCGACGACGATTTCCACACGCCGGTTTTCTGCCCGCCGGGCCGGATCGCCGGTGACCGGGCGGCTGTCGGCAAGGCCAAGGGCACCCAACCGGGCCGGGGGAACGCCCATGCCCGCCAGGGCCCGCACCACCGCCGCCGCGCGGGCTGCCGACAATTCCCAGTTGGAGGGGAAGCGGATGGTGCTGATCGCCAGATCATCGCTATGTCCTTCCACGGTGATGCTGCCTGGCAGGCTTACCAGCGATGGCGCCAGCGCGCGCAGCAGGTCGATCGCTGCCGGTTGCAATGTCGCGGAGCCTGACGCGAACAGTATGCGCTCACGCACCACGATGGTCACTTTGAGTTCCGTGGCGCTGATATCGACCTCCGGCGGTAGCCCCAGCGCCTCCAGCCGGTCCAGCCATTGTTTGTTGCCGGGAGTCAGCGACGGGGGGGCGGGCAGGCCCGGCGATGTCGGCACGGGTGCTGCGGGTGCCGCAGGCCGGGTGGGTTCAGGCACCATCTGCGCCGGCGCTGCCTGAACCGGCACGTCCTGTTGCAGCGCCTCTGTCACTGCCGTGGCTGCGGCACGCTCGGCCTCATTGGGAGCGGCAAGGCGCCCATCCATCCCCAGAATGGCCAGCATGCCCAGGAACACGGTCATCAGCACTGTGACCATGTCCATGTAGCTGATGACCCATTCCTCGCTCTCTTCTGCGGGTTCGGCGGAACGGGCGCTGACGGTGCGGTTCCAGCGCGCCGCAACCCGCGCCCGGTCGGCGTTCCGACGTGGGGCGGCGGTGGCAGGGCGGCGTTCCGGCTCAGCGGCCACGGCCCGCCTCCTCATGCACATCCATCAGATAAGTGGCCAGGGTTTCCTGGATGATGGAGGGGGAGCGGTTCAGATGCGCCAGAACCACGCCTTCCAGCAGGATGTTCAGTTGCGCCACATGCTCCGTTGTCCGCTGTTCCAACTTGATGGCCAGCGGCTTGAAGACCAGATTTGCCAGGATCAGACCATAGAGCGTGGCCAGCATCGCGATGGCCATGGACGACCCGATCAGACCGATATCGCCGCTGCCCAGTTGCTTCAGCATGCCGACCATGCCGGCCAGTGTACCCAGCAGGCCGAAGGCCGGCGCGAAGGATGCCAGCACCCGGAAGAACCGCGACTGCGCCTGTTCCGCCTCCGCCTGCTTCTGGATACGCCAGTTCATGACATGCATGACGTCGTCCAGCGACGCGCCATCGACCACCATTTGCAGGCCCAACTTCAGAAAGGGACTGCTGACCTTGCGAACCCGCTCATCGGCGGCAGCGATCTGCTTGCCATAAAGCAGCTTGGAGACATCCAGCAGGTCGGACACCTCCCGTTCCAGGCCGCCCGTGCCGCGAAAGACGGCAGCAATGGCGGACAGGGCGGCCCGAATTTCATCACCCCGGAAAGCCAGCAGCGCCACACAGATCACACCGCCGCCGACGATGACTAACCCTTCCTCATTATAGAAGAAGCGGGCATCGCCGCTGGCATGCGTCACGAACCAGAGAAGGCCGATCGTGGCAAGGATGCCCAACACGGACGTCAGGATGAAACGGGAGGAACCTGAACGGGCCATCGGCGGGAAACCATAAAAATTCACCTGCGGAACGAGTATCACCGTATGCGATCAGCAACTATGATTCATCTCAATGTTGCAGCGCCCGCCGGCCTGCCCAAAGATCGGCGATCTCCTGGCTGATACCATCCTGGCGCGCCATGGAAAGCTGTATCGATAGCGATGTGCACCGGTCGCGGATACGTTCCCTGGCCCCCTTCAGGGTAGCCAGTCGAGCTATCTGCTCTGCGATATGATTGGCCAGCAGCAGGCGCAGCAGCCGCGCCACGCGATCCTGCCGGCCTGCGGCGGCCACCAATTCCGGACCCGGCATCTGGGTCAGCAGATCATAACGGCCCGGCCGGCGGGGGAGCGGCGGCAGATCGGTACGCACAATCTCACGTCCCTGCGGCGACAGCACGGCGATACTGGCGCTGGCGGGGAGTGTGCCGGCCAGGGACGCGGCCAGGGCCGGCAATGCATCAACGCTGGTCGATGACGCCCTGACCTCCCCCACGGGCCAGTGCCGGGCGCGCAAGGCCGCCTCGGTGCGCGTGCCGACAACCAACGGGCACCACCCGTCGGGAAGTGCCGCTGCGATGCGGCCTGCCAAGCCCCCGGTGAAGCCGCCATCAGGTCCCAATACCAGCGTCACCACACCGTCCGCCACCGCCGGTTCGGGGTGCAGCAGGGCCATGACGTGTGCCGCCTCGCCCGCATAGGCGTCAAGCGCGGGCAGAAGGGACAAGGCCTTCTGCTGCTTGGCCGCCGTCAGGGACCGCAGCGCCTCCACCACACCCAGAAGGGCGTTCAGGGTTGAAAGCCGGTATTCAAGGGCGGCTACGCTCATTCGGCAGCGTCCTTGGCCTTGGCGATGATACGGCGCAGGGCATCCAGGTCGGTCGGGTCCGTGCCATCCACATGGGCCGCGATGGCGTCGCGCACCCGTTCCACAGTGGTCAGGTCCAGCCCGTCCGTCAGGTTCTCGTCATGGGCCAGCAGCAGGGCCACTTCCGCGCCTAAGCTGCGGGGTCGGCCCTGGCGCTGTGCCAGCAGAAGGCGCAGCCGCCGCCCCCTTTCCACGGTCTGGCGGGTGCGCTCGTCCACCAGCCCGCCAAAGCGGGTGAAGGCCTCCAGTTCCAGAAACTGTGCGTATTCCAGCTTCAACTGCTCCGCAAGCTGTCGCAGCACCTTGGGCTGGGTCCGCGCCCCTACCCGGCTGACCGAACGGCCGACATCCACGGCGGGGCGTTGGCCTGACTGGAACTGCCTGGCATCCAGAACGATCTGCCCGTCGGTGATGGAAATCAGATTGGTGGGGATATAGGCGGACAGGTTGCCTGCCTGCGTCTCCACCACCGGCAGGCAGGTGAGCGATCCGCCGCCCGCCGCTGCGGACAATTTTGCTGACCGTTCCAGCAGGCGCGCATGCAGATGGAAGATATCGCCGGGAAAGGCCTCGCGCCCCGGCGGGCGTTGCAGCAGCAGGCTGATCTGACGGTGCATGGCGGCATGTTTGGACAGATCGTCCAACACCAGCAGGGCATGCCGGCCCGTGTCGCGGAAGAACTCCGCCATGGTCATGGCCGCGAAGGGGGCGATCCATTGCAATCCCGGAGCGGTATCGGGTGCAGCGACGACGACAATGGCGCGCTCCATCAACCCCGCCATCTTCAGGCTGGTGATGACATCGGCGACGGCGGAGGCTCGCTGACCGATGGCGCAGTAGATGGGGACGATGTTGGTTCGCGCCTGGGCCAGCATGGCATCGATAGCGATGCTGGTTTTCCCGGTGGCCCGGTCGCCCACGATCAGTTCACGCTGTCCCCGCCCGATCGGGTACAGCGCATCAATGATGGTGGTGCCGGTCGGCAATGTCTCGGCCACCGTGCCACGGTCGGTCAGGTCGGGGGCCGCCCGTTCGACCGGGTCCATCCGGTCTGGCACGGGGGCCGGCCCACCGTCAAGCGCCCGGCCCATCGGATCAATGACCCGGCCCAGCAGCCCGTTTCCCACCGGCACGCGCAGAACGCCCTCGGCCACGGACACGGGGTCGCCGGCCCTGATGGCATTGCCATCGCCCAGCAGCAGACAGCCCAGCCGGTCCTGATCCAGGTCCAGCACCAGACCGGGCACGCCGCCGGGCAGGGTCAGCATGCCGTCCGCCGGCGCGTTCTCCAGCCCGCTGATCAGAGCGATGCCGTCACCGATATGGCTGACACGACCGCGTTGCCGCCAGCCGGGTGGTGGCAACGGATTTGCCGAAAGCCGGTTCCGCTGTCGCCCCGTCCATTCCGTCAGTGCCAGGGAGAGTGCGCCGGTCATGCTTGCAGCCCCTCACGCGCCGCTGTCAGGGCGGCGCGCCAGCTATGTTCGATCAGGTTATGAGGTGCGGACAGTTCCACCCCGGCGATCAGGTCTGGATCGACCACCCATTCTACCCGGTCCGGCGGCAGCAAGGGCAACAGCGCCTGACGCCGTTCCTCCGGCCAAGGGCGGGCAATGGTGAGGGTTATCGGTCCATCCAGGCCCAGCAGTGCTGCCTTCCGGTCAGGCTGCATGCCCGCCAGTTCGGCGGTCAGGGCGGTGGCGAAGACTTGATCCGCTAATTCCGGCTGCGCATCGGTCAGCAGACGCGTTGCGAGGGCCACGGCCAGTTCACCCGCCCGCACGCTCAGCTCCGTTTCGGCCTGTCGCCGTTCGGAGTTGATCCGGTCGGCTGCCGCCTGCCGCAACGCGTCCGCCGATTGCCGTGCGGCATCCAGGATGCGCCGCCGCTCCGCCTCTGCCGCCTCATGGGCGTCGGCCCGAAGGCGGGCGGCATCGCTGGCAAGGGCGGCCCGGTCAGCCGCGACGGCATCCCGCGCCGCCTGTGCCTCGGCCAGGGCACCTTCGGCGTCCCGCCGCCTGGCCGTTTGCGCCGCTTCCCGCCGGTCGATGGCGGCCAGCACGGGCCGGAACAGGAACCGCCGCAACAACAGGACAAGCGCCAGGAAGTTGACCAGCTGCAACGCCAGTGTCGTTGGGTCCAGATGCATGGCGTCAGCCCACGAACGGATTGGCGAACAGCACCAGCAGGGCGATCACCAGACAATAGATGGCCGTCGTTTCGATCATCGCCAGCCCCACGAACAGGGTCCGGGAAATGGTGTTGGCGGCATCGGGCTGGCGGGCGATGGCGTCCAGGGCGGCGGCGACCGCCCGTCCTTCCGCCAGGGCGGGGCCGATGGCACCGAAGCTGACGGCCAGGGCGGCGGCCAGGATACTGATCATCTCAATGGTCATGGGGTCAGCCCTTCTCAATAGAACCGATAGCCCCGCCAATAAAGACGGCGGCCAGAATGGTGAAAATGTAGGCCTGGATCAGGCCCAGCAGCGCCTCCAGCGCCATCAACGGCACCGGCACCAGGAACCCCGCCAGCGACAGCACAATGGCGATGACGAATTCCCCGCTCATCACATTCCCGAACAGGCGCAAAATCAGGGACAGGGTGCGGGTCAGTTCCGACAGCAGGTTCAAGGGCAGCATCCACCAGCGCGGATGCGCAAAGCTGCCCAGGTAGGCCCGCCAGCCGCGACGGTACACGCCCAGCACATGCACCGATCCGAACACCACTAGGCCCAAGGCGATGGCCGTTTCCAGATGCGCCGTCGGTGCCCCCAGGCCCGGGACCAGTCCCATCAGGTTGCCGGTCGCGATGAACAGGAACAACCCGCCCAGCAACGGCAGGAAAGGGCGGCTGTCGGTCTGCATGACCTGATCCAGTTCAGCGCGCAGCAGATCGACAACGGCCTCTACACTTGTCCCCAGCCGCCCGGCGCGTTCGGTCGCCACCCGGGCGGACAGGCCGATGCCCAGCGCCGTCAGCAGCAGGCTGCATAAAAGGGCGTACAGCACGGGCCAGGTGATGGGGAAGGGACCCAGGGCAAAGGCAACCGGCGCGTCAAAGGGGGCAGGCAGCTCCATCATGCTCTCCCATATCGGCGCATGAGCAGCGGCCGCACCAGCAGGAAGCCGGCCAGCACCCCCAGCAGCGACAAGGCACCTCCCGTCAGTACCATCGTCAGCAGCGTCGCCGTCACAACGCCCAGGCGCCCAAGATGCAAGGCCGCTGCCACCACTGCCTGTCCGGTGGCGTAAAGGCGCGTGTTCAGTGCCAAAAGGTGGAAGAACAGCCAACCCCCGCCGGCCCCTGCGACCAGGCCAAGGGCAGCCCCGATCCAGGTTTCAGTCATCATGATGCCCCTCATCAATACGTCGCCACGCCGCCCAGCAGCCCACGAACACACCCGTGAACAGCAGCGACAGGGTCCAGAACTGTCCATCGCCCGTCCGATCCAGCCAACGGCCCAGGAACAGGCCGGCAAGTGGTGGCAGCACGATCAGCCAGCCCAAGGTGCCGATCAGCGCCAGGGTCGCCCCGGTGCCGCGCCGTTTCTCTGCCGCCGCTCGTTCCTGTTCACGTTGCGCGCGGCGGATCGGGTCGATGAGGTCAGGATCGGTCATGCGTCACCCGCTTTACCGCCCGTGACACTGTCCAGAAGATGATGCACCAGGGCCGCGTGCAATGTGCGCTCCTGCGCTTCACCTTCCCGCTGCCGGTTAAGGCTGGCCGCCTTTTCCGTTGCCACCCGCGCTGCGAGCGGGGCGAGGTCCGGCCCCACCGCCGCTCTGGGAGAGGTCACCTGCACGCCCTCGCGGTCGACCCGCAGCATCCCACCCGCAACAGCCGCATAGAGCACGGCCCCATGTTCTGTACGAAGCGTCAGAACGCTGGACGGCAGGGCCGTCAGGAACGGCGCATGACCCGGCTTTATGCCAAACGCCCCGCTCTCATCGCGCGCTAAAATCGCGGTTATGTCCGGCCGGTCCAGGATGGTGGCCAGGGGAGTCAGGATATGCAGCCTCATCCCTTGCCTCCCCCGGTTTCGCGTGCTTGGGCGTCGGCCAAGGTGCCGGTCATGTACAGGGAGGATTCAGCCCAGCCATCGGCATCGCCGTTCAGGATCGCCTCACACCCGGCCAGGGTATCCTGGATATCAACGCTGACCCCCAGACGGCCCGTAAAACCGCCGGTGACGTGGAAGGGCTGGGTCAGGAAGCGCAGCAGGCGGCGGGCCCGTCCCACGACCTGTCGATCCGCCATCGACAATTCATCCACCCCCAGCAGGGCGATGATATCCTCCAGCGCACGATACTGCGCGATCGCGGCCCGCACGGCGGCGGCCACCCGGTAATGGCGTTGTCCCAGCAGATCCGGGTCCATCAGGCGGGTGGAGGATGCCAGGGGTTCAACGGCGGGATAAAGCCCCTCCGCTGCCACCGCCCGCGACAGCACGATGGACCCGTCCAGATGGCTGAACAGTTCGGCCACGGCAGGGTCGGTAAAATCATCGGCGGGAACATACACTGCCTGGATGGCGGTGATGGCGGCACCCGCGACCGATGCGATGCGTTCCTGCAGCATCCCGATCTCGCCCGCCATGGTCGGCTGATAACCGACGCGGGCCGGCATATGGCCCAGCATGCCGGCAATCTCCGCACCCGCCTGTACGAAGCGGAAGACATTATCCATCAGCAGCAGCACATCGCGGCCCATGACATCCCGGAAATATTCCGCCTGCGTCAGGGCGGTCAAGCCGGCGCGCCAGCGGGCACCGGGCGGTTCCGCCATCTGCCCCAGCACCATGACGGTCCGTTCCAGAACGCCCGAGCCGCGCATATCGTCCAGCAGTTCCGCCGCCTCCCGCGACCGCTCCCCGATCCCGGCAAAGACCGAAAGGCCATCGTCACGCTCCACCACGGTACGGATCAGTTCCATGATCAGCACGGTCTTGCCGACGCCCGCACCACCAAACAGCGCTGTCTTGCCCCCGCGCGCCAGCGGTGCCAGCAGGTCGATGATCTTGATGCCGGTCCATTGCGGCTCCAGCCGGGGAGATCGCCTGGACAAGGGCGGTGACGGCTGATGAATGGACCGAAGCGGCGCGTCGGCGGGTAGCGGGCCAAGGCCATCCAGGGGGCGCCCGACAACATCGACAACCCGGCCCAGAAGATGGGGACCCACCGGGACCGACAGCCCGCTGCCCGTGCGGGCGGCGGCGTCCCCCCGCTTTAGACCCGCCGTGTTATCCAGGGCCACCGCGCGCACCCTGTCTGCCGACAGATGCGAGCGAACCTCCGCCGGTATGGCTCCACGGACAAGCAACACTTCGTCCAGTTCCGGCAACCCATGTGAGAACTGAATATCCAGCACTGACCCACGGATGGCTTGAACTTTCCCTGAGTGTGGATCGGCAACGGTCATAATTGTCTGATCTCAACGGCGACAACGACAACCATACGTTAATGCCGATCCGCACCTCTGGAACTGATACAGGTCAATTTGGCTACGATTTGATCCGCAAATATTTGTGGAGACAGAATATCGGGATGCAAACCCGATCAAGCTGGTTACGTGACAATGATTTGTAAATTACCGGAAGTTGAAACGGACGCGCGTTGTGTTCGATGCCCCATGTTCTGACGGAGTGTGTCTCGCTGTCAGCCCATAAGTTACTGTGATCTGCGGGAACCGGCGAGCCATCAGTTCCGGTGCCTGCATTATGTCAATGTAGCCTTGAAAGGAGGATATCATCGGATGGCCAGCAACAGCTGCTCAATGGTGCCCTGCTCGTTCTGGCCCGCCATCACCCCAGCAACCGCCCCTGGTGTAGCAGCAGTTCCATCGCCGCCGCCGGCACCGGCTTGCTGAACAGGTAGCCCTGCAGGGCGTCGCATTGATAGGCGCGCAGGTAGATCAGCTCTTCCTGCGTTTCCACCCCTTCTGCCACCACCTGCTTGTGCATCGCATGCGACATGGCAACGATGGCCTGGACCAGGGCCGCATGCTCGGCTGCCTTGGTCATCTGGCTGATGAAGAACCGGTCCACCTTTACGGTGTCGATAGGCAGTTCCGACAGGCGGCTGAACACCGAATGTTCCATGCCGAAATCATCCAGCGCAAAGCTGACACCCAGGCTGGCCAGATCCGTGATGTTGCGATGGACCAGGTCATCGTCGCGGATGATGGTGCTTTCCGTCAGTTCCAGCTTCAGCGCCGTGGGCGGCAGGCCGGACTGGTCCAGCAAGGACCGCACACGGACGCTGAAGTCCCGGTGCATGAGTTGTATGCCCGACACATTGACGGATATCGGGAAATCGCACAGGCCGGCGGCCCGCCAAAGCGCCGTCTGCTTCAGCGCTTGGCGCAGGACCTCCTGCCCCAGCTCCACGATCTGGCCTCCCTGTTCGGCGGCGGGGATGAAATCAGCCGGCGAGATTAGGCCGCGGACCTCATGCTGCCAGCGCACCAGCGCCTCCGCCCCTATGATGTGGTGGCGCACCGGATGCACCAGTGGCTGATAGAACAGCGTAATCCGGTCATTCGTCAGGGCGGCGGCCAGCTCGGTCTGTATCCATTGGCGCTTCACCGCCCGTTCCGTCATCTCCGCGGCGTAGTAGCAGAAGGGTGCGCGCGACGGTTTCACTTCGTGCAGGGCGGTACTGGCATGTTGCAGCATCTCCGTCGCGTCGCTGGCATCGGTCGGATATAAGCTGATACCGACATGCGCGCGGCGCGACATCTGCATGCCATCCACCGTGAAGGGAAGGCTGAAGGCCGCCTGCAACTGCCATAATCGCTGGTCCAGGTCGGCCGGGGCATCGGGCAGCAGCAGGCAGAAATAGGCACCTTCTAACCTCGCCAGTACCTCGCCGGGTTTCAGAAGCTGGCGCAGCCGATCCGCCACGGCACGGATGAGCGCATCGGTAGCCGCCAATCCCCATCCATCCTGGAAATCGGTAAAGGCCTCCAGCCCCAGGCAGAACAAGGCCACGCGCCGATCTTCCAACGGTTTGGCCAGCGTTTCGATCAGGAGCCGGGTGAAATGAGCCCGGTTGGGCAGATCGGTCACCGGATCGAAATAGGCGAGATGGTCGCGCACCGCCTCCGCCGCCTTTAGTTCCGTCACGTCCAGCGCAATGCCATCCCATTGCACCGATCCATCGGACAGCTTTTCCGGCTGTGATTGCGACCGCAGCCAGCGGGTGCCGCCGGACGCGGTCGACAGCCGGAATTCGACGATCATGGGTTCCATCGTTGCCGCCGACAGAGCCATGGCATCCCGATAGGTCTTGCGATCATCGGGATGGATGGCACGCAGTAACGTGGCCCCGGACGCCGTTACCAGCGGACTGGTGGCCGGGTCGCCCAGGTCGCCGGTATCGATGAAATCAGCCAGCAACTCCTTCTGCATGTAGGTATACCTGAGGCTCCCGTCGGCCTGCATATACCGACGGAAGATGATGCCGGGGATATTTTTGGCGATGCCACGCAGCACCAAGTCGCTTTGCTGGCGTGCCTGTTCGATCACGCGGTTCTGGCGGCGTGTCGTGGCAGCGGCCAATTCGCGCTCGATGGCGGGGCGCAGCCGGGCGATGCGGTCCTTCAGCACCAGATCCGCGGCACCGGCATGCATGACGGCCACCGCCAACTCCTCGCCGATGGTCCCCGTCACCACGATCAATGACAGGTCCGGGTCGTGCGCATGGACCAGGAGGGTTACCTCCAGGGGGGAAAGCGATGGCATGGAATAATCGCACAGCACGATGTCGAAGGTTCGCTCGGCCAATGCCGCAACGACGGCGTCCCGATTATCGACATGGTGGGCCTCCAGCTGCATGCCCCCCCGGCGCAGGCTTTCCATCAACCAGGCGGCGTCAAGGTCGCTGTCCTCCACCAGCAGGATGCGAACGGGATCAGCCCCTTTCATGACCGGTCCTCTGGGAATGGCTGATTGATCAGCGTCCAATAAAGACCAAGCTGTGCCACCTTGGTGGAGAAGCGGCCGAAATCCACCGGCTTGCGGACATAGGAGTTCACGCCCAGGCGATAGGAGCGGACGATATCCTCCTGCTCGTCCGACGAGGTGAGGATGACCACGGGAATGTGCTGGCTGCGCGGGTCGTTCTTCAAACGGCGCAGCACCTCCAGCCCATCGATCTTCGGCAGCTTCAAATCCAGCATGATCACCACGGGCGGCGGCGGGATGGGATCGTTGGGGCCGGCATCGCCGAAGATATGGGCCAGCGCCTCCACCCCGTCATGGGCGATGTCGATGGGGTTGGTGACATGCGCCGATTTCAGGGCCCGTAGGATCAGGGCCTCGTCATCGGGATCGTCTTCAACGATCAGCAGCCGCCCGTCAGCCATGTGCCTCTTCCCCGCTGTTGAGTGTGAAGGACACCAACGTGCCCTTACCCGGTTCGGACTGGATTTCGATATTTCCGCCGTGCCGGCGGATGATCCGCGCGACGGTCGCCAGTCCGATGCCCGTGCCCTCGAACTCATGCGTGGCATGCAGCCGTTGGAACGGAGAGAACAGCTTGTCGGCATAGGCCATGTCGAACCCGACGCCATTGTCGGACACCTGGTAAACCACCTGCCCGCCCCGCCGCGTGCTGGCGAAGCCGATGACGGGGGCGGCCGTGCGGCTGGTGAATTTCCAGGCATTGCCCAGCAGATTATCCAGTACCACCCGCATCAGCCGCGGATCGGCCACGTCCAGCAGACCGGGCGCGATCACCACCTGGACCGGGCGATGCGGATTGTGATGGCGCAATTCTTCCACGACAATGTTGGCGATGGCGGACAGATCGACGGCGATGGGGGTGATGCCGCTGCGGGTGACGCGCGACAGCTTCAGCAGGTCGTCGATCAGTTGCCCCATGCGCACGGCACCCCGCCGGACGCGAGCCAGATAATCCTTTCCCCGATCATCCAGGATATCGTCGTAATCCTCCAGCAATGCTTGGCTGAACCCATCCATGCTGCGCAGAGGTGCCCGCAGGTCATGCGAGACGGAATAGGCAAAAGCCTCCAATTCCTGATTGACCACCTCAAGGTCGCGGGTGCGCGCCTCCAGCCGGTCATTCATGCGCTGCAAGCGTTGCACCCGGTCGGAAATATCGACGATGGCCGACAGGACCATCGGCCCCTCATCCATGGTGATGGGGTTCAAACCGATTTCCACGGGAAACTCACTGCCATCCTTGCGGCGCGCAAACAGGTCGCGGCCAGCCCCCATGGGGCGCGAGCCATGGCCATGATGGAAGAACCCGCCGCGCAGGCCCGGATGGGCGGCGCGGTGCCGGTCGGGCACCAGTATCTCCACCGGGCAGCCCAGCAGTTCGGACCGGTCATAGCCGAACAGCCGCTCCACCTGGGCATTGACCATGACAATCCGACCGTCGCCATTGATCATCACCATGGCGTTGGGTGCGGCTTCCACCACTTGGCGGAACCGTTCCGCCGATTGCCGGCGTAAGGATAGATCGACGATGGCCGACAGGATCATCGGCCCGTCAGATGTCTGGATGGGGTTCAGACCGATCTCCACGGGAAATTCCGTCCCGTCGCGGCGCAGGGCGTACAGGTCGCGACCTACCCCCATGGGGCGGGGGCTCGGATTCCGGGTGAAGGTGGTACGCAAGGCCGGGTGATGCCCCCGGAACCGCGCCGGCACCAGCATCTCGACAAGCTGGCCCAGCATCTCCGACCGGTCATAGCCGAAAACCCGCTCGGCCTGGCCATTGACCATGACGATGCGCCCCTGGCCGTCGATCATCACCATGGCGTTGGGCGCAGCCTCCACCACCAACCGGAACGGCTCGTCCGGTGGATCGACAGTGGCGCCAATCTGCGGCATATCCTGCACCAGCCGGCCTCCAGCATCCTGATGGCAACGAACCAACGCGGTCCTGCTGTATTAGCAGATGATTATTTTAGTCGATAAATCATTCATCCGCCGACAATCTTTTGGTTAATATGGCATTCGTATTAGATTGTGCTTCCTGTGCCACATGCGCCAGATGATTGCAGTTGGAATTCGATCTAAGCTGACTGATACGGAACACCAGCATGCAAAGGGAGGGGGCACCAGGATGATAATATTGAGGCCCACCGCCAACCGGCCGCCTTACGATCCGCTTGGGCGTTACCGTTCGTCTGCGATTCTGCTGGCAGAGATGGCGCTCAACGCTGGAAATCGGCCAGCGACCGACGAACGGCGTGTTCAGGCACCTCGGTCCAACCACCGATCAGGTCTCCTGACAGGAAGCTGATGCCCGCGTCCTCGCACAGGGCCTCCATGGCCATGTTGTCGACACCTTCGACAGAGGTCAGCAACCGGTTCTTGGCGGCGATGGCACCAAAACGCAGCAGGTCGGCACGATAGCGGTCGGCCGAGCAGCCGGGCGGCAGCAACACACAGGCCACCTTGACGCCGGCGGCAGCCAGGGTGGGCAAGTCGTTACCGGCAGGGTCCACCACGACCATGATGGTGCGGCTGTAGGGACGCAGGGTGCTCACCATTTCGGCCAGACGGCCCGTGGGCACGCCCGCCGGCACCCCGCAAAGGTGAAAGGTCATGAAACTGCGCATATGCGTCGGGATGTCCTGCAGGACGTTCACCAGTTCGCGGCGGCGTCCCAGGACAGCCAGGCTCTCGAAATGAATCGGCAATGAAAGGAAAAAGCGGAACCGGTTTTCGTAAAGCTCAGCAGCTTCGCTCACCGCCTCCTGGATCAGATGCATGTCCATGCCCAGGATCTGCTGCGGATCCTCGGGGTCCTGCAGCCCGTCATACCCCCAGAGCGGGCAACGCCCGGCTCGCATCCGGCCTGAGCGGGCGATAAAGACAGACAGGACCTGTTGCTTGACGTCCCACACCGGGCGATAGCGCACCTCGATCGGGCCCGCATCTTCGGCGCGGCGGGTGCGGATGCCGATGGGACGGTCGAGGCTGGCGCTGGCCTCCGCCACTCCCTGTGTCAAATGCATCGAGGCATTGTCCAGCATCTGCTTCAGGCTGGCGGGAACCAGCATGACCTCCGACCCGATCTCATGCATGGCGGTGCGCACCATGATGGTGGCGGTATCGGCTTCCCCCAGCAGCATGATCTGCAATTCTTCCACCACCTTGGCACAGATCAGGCGTGCCTGTTCGGGCCCCAGTTGGGCGAAGACGACCACATAGACTTCGCCCTCATGGCGGAACCACGTATCTTGAGGGCCGAGATAGCTTTCAAGCAGCTTTGCTGTCAGCAGGTGCACCCGGTCGGCCACGGTCCCCCACCGCCCGCCCAGCCGGGCCCGGAGGCTTTCCAGCCCCACCAGGTGGAGGCTACCGGCCTGGGTGGGATCACGGCGGGAGAAAATGCGCCGCAACACCTCGACGGCGTTCTGGTCAGCCCGGGGCGGCGCGGTGACTTCAGGTTGCTTGGTGGCTGGGATGGGGGCGCTGCCTGGAGAACCGCTGCTGGCGGGACCCGAAGCGGGCTCGTCATGCAATGCCGCCAGCATGTTCTTGAAGAACCCGAACATGGAACCGCCCTCCCGGTTTTATTGACCAAGGAATCCTACATCCGCATAGCCGGGCGCGGGCCTGCCCAAAGGGTTATATGATCCTTTGCTAATCCAATACGGCAACCCTGACGTTGCTTTTCGCGTGACCCGGATTGCGGTTGGTTCAAGCGACCCGCCGAAGCCGGTTGTGACAGCGCGCGACGGAGGCGGTTCCCGACATTGCTGACACCTCTGTCGCCAGAAGACAGGTGGAACGCCTGTCTTCTGGCGAGCCGATAATGGTCCGGCGGGCGTTCGGGCTCTTACCCCGCCGCCCGGTGGATGGCTTTGCGTATCCGGTTATAGGTGGCGCAGCGGCAAATATTGGTCATGGTGGCATCGATATCCGCATCGCTGGGCCGGGGTTTCTCGGCCAGCAGGGCCGCGGCGCTCATCATCTGTCCGGCCTGGCAATATCCGCATTGGGCGACATCCTCGGCGATCCAGGCCTCCTGTACCTTGTGCAAGCCGCCGCCCGCGGCCAACCCCTCGATGGTGGTCACGCGGGCCCCTTCGGCGGCGGAAAGCGGCAGGCCACAGGATCGCACGGGCTGGCCATCGACATGCACCGTGCAGGCGCCGCACTGGCCGATGCCACACCCATATTTGGTGCCCTTCAGTTCCAGGTCTTCCCGCAGATACCACAGCAACGGCGTGTCGGGATCGCCGTCGAACTGCCGGAGGACGCCGTTAACGGTCAATCGTATCAGGTTCCTGCTCATATTCATGCTCCGAGCTGGTCGGCGATGGGCAGCCGGCGGATGCGCCGACCGGTGGCCGCGAAGATGGCGTTGGTGAGGGCGGGGATGACCGGGGGCAGCGCGATTTCACCCGTGCCGTTGGGCGGCAATGCGCTGTCGATGATGTGGGTTTCCATATGCAGGGGCGCATCATTGATGCGCATGAACGGATAGGTGTCGAAATTGCGCTCGACGACGGCACCGCCTTCGATATGGATGCCCAGCCGCAGCGCCGTGGAAATGCCGTCGAGCGCCCCGCCTTCGACCTGCTTTTCGATGCCGGCGCGGTTGATCGGGGTGCCGCAATCGATGGCGCTGATCACCCGCAGCACCCGCACGCGTCCTTCCGTCACCTGCACCTCCACCACATGGGCGCAGTATCCACCGAAGGTAAAGTGGCAAGCGATACCCCGCCCGACACCAGCCGGCGGCGGTTGGTCCCAACCAGCCTTGTCAGCGGCCAGTCGCAGCACAGCGGCCAAGCGGCCGGTACTGATCATGTCGGCGCCATACCCATCCTCGTTGGGAACGTCGCGCGCCGGTTCCAGCAGGGCAAGCCGGAAACGCAGCGGATCGGCGCCGGCTTCGTGCGCCAACTCGTCCATGAAGCTCTGGATGGCGAAGCAGGTGACATTGTGCCCCGGTCCCCGCCACGCCCCATAGGTCATGCCATGTTTGGTTTCCGGATGGCGGAAGGTCCGCCCCCGGAAACCTTCGATCAGATGGCGCGGCGGCCCATCCACCTGAAAGCCGAAGCCCAGGGCCGCGCGGTTGTAGTTCCAGGCGACCAGCCGGCCGTTGGCGTCAAGGCCGCCCTCGATGCGCTGGATGCTGGCGGCGTTGAAGGCGTCGCAGGCGAAGTCATCGTCGCGCGTCCAGGTCACCTTCACCGGTTGCTGAAGCAGGTGCGACAGGTGGATCGCCTCGGAAATGAAGTCACGCACCGCTTTGCGCCCGAACCCGCCGCCCATGCGCGCCGCATCCACCGTGACCTTCAGCGGATCGGCCCCCGTGACCTCGGCGGCGCAGCGGGCGATGGTGTCAAGATATTGGTGAGCCGCGATGACATGCAGCTTGTCGGGCCGCATGTCGGCGACGGCACTGTGCGGCTCCATGCAAGCATGGGCGTAGGGCGGCACGACATACTCGGCGGAAATCCGGCGCGCCGCCTTGGCCATGGCCGCATCCACATCACCGCTCACCCGCTCCGCCAGGGGCGCGACGCCGCTATCCAGCGCCCGACGCATCTCCTTTTCCTGGAATTCGGTACTCTCATGGGTGAACGGACTTTCCCACCGCACCGACAAAAGATCGCGAGCTTTCAACGCCGCCCAAAGGCTGCGGGCCACCACGGCCACCGCCCCATGCAAATTGACCTCACTGTCCGCGGGCCGCTCCTGGCCGGACCAACTGCGCTTGATGGTGATGATATCAATGACGCCGGGGACCGCGCGGGCGGCGCGGTCATCGACGGAGGCGGCGTTGCCCCGGAACAGGGGACAGTGCAGCAGCACGGCATGCAGCATGCCGGGCATCCCCTGGTCGATGCCAAAGATGGGCTGACCAGTGGCGATGGCATGCCCATCCTTGCCGGCTTGGTGGCTGCCCAGCAGGGTGAACCGGTCGGGAGATTTCAAGGTGAGGCTGTCCTGTGCCGCGGGTGGCAGGGCTGCGGCCATCTCCAGCAGATCGGCATAGGCAAGCCGCCGGGCGCCAGCCGGGTCCAGGACATGGCCGCGTTCCGTGCGCAGGCCTGTGGCCGACAGCTTCCAGCGGGCGGCGGCGGCGCGCACGAACTGATCGCGGACCTGTGCCCCGACCTGGCGCAGCAGGGTGAAATTCTTGCGGACCGTATGGCTGCCGCCGGCCCCCTGATAGGCATGGGCATAATCGGTGCCCTTGATCGCGACGTCGCTGACTTTGTCGCCCTCCTTCACCGCTCGCAGCGCCAGCGGCATCATATGCACGCTGACCCGTGACCAGTCGGCATCCATCTCCTCGGCCACGATCATCGGCAGGCTGGTGAAGACCCCTTGGCCCATTTCAGCCGTCGGGGCGCCGATGACGACGCTGTTATCGGGGTTGACGCGCACGAACAGGCCGATATTGGGGGCGAACCCGCTGGCGGTGGCGGCCTGCGCCGCCGCCGGGGCCAGGCCGGTCAGCCAACCCAAGGGCAGTGTGGCGATCAGCGCGCCGCCCCACAGGGAGACGTGCAGGAACTGCCGCCGGGCCATGGCCGGGGGACAGTCCGAACGGCTACATCTGTCGACGTGGGCTTCATGGGTTCATCTCCATCTGCTCGACCTCGCGGCTCACGGCGGCGACGGCGTCTTGGGTGAAGGAAAGGGGACGCAACCGGCCTTGCGAGAATAGGGTCAACTGTTCCTTAACTGCCGCGTCCACCTGATCGTCGGTGTTGCCATAGGCCAGCAGCCCCTGGGCCTCCGGGCCAGAAGGTCCGAAGGCCACGGCGGCGATAAAATGGGAGCCGTCGATCAGGTCGAACCGACCGGTGACGCCGCTGCCATCCCGCACAGGCTGATAGCGACCGGCATTGAACGAGCCCAGCTCATCGCGGCCCACGGGCGACGGCAGGTCCAGACCGGCGCGGCGGATGCGGTAGGCATCGCCCCAGGCCGCATCCGTCCGGCCCAGTCGCTTTTCGCAGGTTGCGGCCAGCTTCGCGCAGCGTGGCCAGCGCCCGGGGAATGTCCACTGGCTGATCCCGACCGCCAAGTGCCGGCAGTTGCTGGATGTCGATCGCCGGGACTGGCGTGCCGGCACGGCGCATGAGGTGGGACCATTCGGCGAACAGCGGTCCGCCACGGCTGGCAGGTGCGGCAGTACCATCCCAGTCCTCCAGTACCCGCCCCAGCGCCGCCATGTCGGCCTCGCCCGATGCCAGGGCGGCGGGCACCAGCCAGGGCAGAACAAGGCCGGTGGCGTCCATGCCACTGTCCGATGCCATGCGGGCAAGGTCCGGCAGGGAGACCTGACCGGCGGTCGCCATCAAGGCCAGGGCGCGGCGACCGCGCGGAGTGCGGCGATCATCGGTCAGGGTCGTCGGCAGGCTCGCGGCATCCAGCACCGGCGGCCAGGTGGCACTGGTCGGTCCGTCATTGGCATTCTGTACGAAGCCGCCCGGCGGGTTCTCGATCTGCGGCAGTTCCGCGAAGGACACATAATCCGACCACAGCAGCGACGGGTCGCCGCCTTCAACAACCCCTGCCCAGAAGGCACGGTCACCCTTGCTGCGCCGGGGGGAGAGACCGTTGAACAGGTAATAGACCGTCCCATCGGCCCCGGCGCGGACCAGATTGGTAACCGGCATCTGCTGTTGTGCCAGCGCCTGCTTGAATCCCGCCATGTCCGGCGCCCGCCACATGTCCCAGAGCTGGCGCAGCAGGTGGGGCCGTTCCAGCCCGGCGACGCGGACGGCCAGCGCCTTGCCGTCGTTTTCTGAAATTACCGGTCCGTGGATGGTTGCGCGCACCATCAGTTCTTGCCGACGCAGGGCCCCGGACGATGTGCGTACATCAATAGCGACGCTGCGGCTGGTGAAGGCGCGCGTCGCGTCCCCGAACCGGTAGCCGTCGCCAGCTAGCGTCACGGCGTAGAGATCGACGCCATCGACATCGTTGAAGGTCAGCGCCCAGCCATGGCGCTGTGCAAAGCCCATGGCCGGCAGCGGCAGTCCCGGAAAGGTCATGCCGTAGATGTTGATGTCGCCCAGCAGCAGATGCTGCTCCAGCACCGTGAAGGGTTCGCGCCAAGGCGAGTGGGGGTTGATCAGCAGCAGCGGTCTGCCATCGGCAGAACGGGACGGCGCTACCGCATAGGCATTCGATCCGCGCTGTTCCTGCCACTGAGCCGTTCTGGCCGTCAGGTCATGGCCCGCGACGCCGACATGCAGCAGGACCTGGATCAGGCCCAGGGGATCGCTGGGTTCGACCTTGTCCAGACAGGCGGCCACTCCTTGACGGGCCGGATGGCGCCGCAGCCAAGCGTTCATGCCGGCGGCATAGGCATCCAGGGAGGCCCGCATCTCCGCGTCCTGGGCCGCCAGCCATTCCCGCGCCCGGTCGGGGATGCCCAATTGATGGATGCGGATGTCGCCAGCCAGTGCCTCTTCGCCGATGCAAGCGGCCAGGGTTCCCCGTGCAGATAGGTAGGCGCGGGCGATGCTGTCGCCACGCAGCCGCATCTGTGCCCAGCCGGAGGCGTAAAGACCGGAGGCCAGATCGGGCGCGCTCACATGCGGCACCCGCCATTCGTCCCAGTCGATACGGGCACCGCCGGCTTTGGCGGTCGACGCCATTGCCAGCAACAGCAGTGTCGCCAGGGCTCGGCGCAAGGCGCCGCGTCCACGGCCCTTCATCATGGTCATTTTCTTCATGCCTGTCATTGTGATGGATGGCGGGCACGCTATTTCCCGTCCTTGCCGGACTGGCGCACGGCGGCCAGGAACGGCGCATAGTCAGCATAGTCGCGATGCTCGACGACCTTGCCCTTCTCAACCCGCACCGTGACCAGGAAGGGCGTGGTGCTTTCCACGATGCGCCCATCCGGCATCTTGGTGGACCAATTCAGGTCACCCTCGAAGATGCCGTAATGGCCGGTATACATCTGGCGCATCGGCTTGAAGATGATCTTGGTGATGCCGGTATAGCCTTCGCGGAACAGTTTCATCATGGCAGGTTTTCCCACCGCCCCCACCGCGCCGAACACCAGTTCCGCCGTCCGGTCCTGGAAGCTGGCATCATCCGCGACCAGCGGTTCCAGCCGGTCCCAGTCCAGACTTGTATAGGCGTCGAAATAGGCATCGGCGACAGGTGTGGTGTCGGCGGTCACCTGCCCGAAGTTCGGCTGTACTGGCGCTTGTGCTTTGGCCATGCTGGCCGCCAGGCATATCATCATCGCCACCGCGCCAATCCGGATCCCCTGCATCGCCATCCTCCCTGCATGCTGCTTCGTTGACGACAGCAAAGGACAAGGGGCGCTTGGCTCGCCATGGCTTTGGGACGAAACCGGTACTGCGTGACGCGAAGCGGCGTGACAGGCTTCGGAGCGCGGTCTATAGGCGAAGGAATGATCAATGCCACGCCGTCATGGCCCCGCCCTGTCCGTGATTTGCTGAAACCCCTGGCCTGGTCGGTGGCCATCTCTGGGGCGTGGTGCTTGTCGGGATGACAGCCGCCCTCGTCGCGGACACGCGCGACAAGGGCAAGGAGATTGAGGCGCTGTCCGCCCTGGGACAGGGCGCGCTGCACTATATTCCCCTGGTGCTGCTGAGCTGGGCGTTGCACCTCTGGTTCTCCCGGCCCGCCTGCCGGACGGTAGGCCCGCGTGAGGTGGTGCAGGCCCTGCTGCCCACCGTGCTGATCTTCCCGCCTCTTTATGTCCTTTACCAGGCCCTGGTCGTGACCCTGTTGCGCGGTCAGCCGTTGTCAGGCATCGGAGCGGTCCTCGCCGAGCAGAGCCGCTTCGGCTGGTGGACCGACCTCGTCATCGTCATCGGCGCCTTCGCCTTACAGGTGGCGCTGACGACGCATAGGTTGCAGCGCGAACAGGCGACGACCCTGCTTGAGGAACGCAACCGCAATCTCGAACTGCGCTTGGCCCTGCTGCAGGGGCAGTTGGAGCCGCATTTCCTGTTCAATGCCCTGAACAGCATTGCCTCACTGGTCCGGTCAGGGGACCGCGCCGATGCGCTGACTGCGCTGGCCACGGTCAGCGACCTTCTGCGTTTCGCGTTGCGCGCCAGCCAACGGCCCTGGGTGCGGGTGTCAGAGGAACTGACCTTCGTCGATGCCTATCTGCGCATGCAGAAGGTGCGCATGGGTGAGCGGATGCGCATTGATCTGCGCACCGCAGAAGGCGATTGGTCGAGCCTGCGCTGTCCCCCCCTGCTGTTCCAGCCCTTGGTCGAGAACGCCGTCAAGCATGGGGTGGAAAGCAACATCTCTGACAGCCTGATCCTGCTCGACCTGCGCCATGGTGGGGAACAGGTGCGCCTGCGGATCGAGAACCCCATCGGCACCACGGTCGAGGGCAACGGCCTTGGCCTCGGACTGACCCGGCAGCGCTTGGAGGCGCTCTTTGGCGACCGCGCGTCACTGCTGACCGCTGTCGAAGACGGCGTGCATGTGGCGCTCCTGACCTTTCCAGCGGAGGATATGGATGGCAACCCTGTCCATTCTGATCGTTGATGACGAACCCCTGGCCCGCCGCAATCTTGAACTGGCGCTGGCGGGTCAGACCGGCTGGCAGGTGGCGGGGAGTTGCGCCAGCGCCGACGAGGCGGTGCGTATGCTTGCCGCCAGGCCCATCGACCTGCTGCTGCTGGACATCGCCATGCCCGGCCGGTCCGGCATGTCGCTGGCACGGGAACTGCTGGCAAGGCCCCACCCACCGCTGATCGCCTTCGTCACCGCCTATGACGACCATGCCGTCGAAGCGTTCGAGCTTTTCGCCATCGACTACCTGCTGAAGCCATTCGATGATCGCCGGCTTCTGGCGCTGCTGCAACGGGCGGAGAAACTGATCCGCCTGCAGCAGGCAGCTCTTCTTACCCCGGCGCTGCACCAGTTCCTGGGAGAAAGACAGGCAGCAATGGCAGGGCAGCCCCCGCCAGCGGTGACCAGCCTGACCATCCGGTCCATCGGTCAGGTCGAACGGGTGGATGTAGTGGATATCGACTGGATCCGGGCGGCAGGAAACTATGTGGAATTGCATGTAGGGGATAGGACGGTCCTGCATCGGGCCACTATGGACATGCTTGATGACCGTCTGCCACCAGACAGGTTCCTGCGCTTGCACCGGACCTGCATTGCCCGCCGCGACCTGCTGCGTGCCCTGATCCGCACAGGTGAAAAGACCTGGTCTGTGGTGCTGCTGACCGGCGCGGAACTGCCGGCCAGCGACCGGATGATGCCGCATATCCGTGCTGTCATCGGTGATGGGGCGTAGTGGTTGCGGTCTCTGCGATCAAGACGCTGCCACCTTGGTCGCCGGATCAATGTCCAGGGTTCTTGATTATGACCTAGGGCCGTCCGGACCGGTACCGGGAATGACGAGATGACGGGTTCCTGTTTCGCGGCTTTCGCTGCCACGGCTCATAGGGGTGACGAAGACTGATTGCCAAGCTCATTATGGCAGCCGGTCAATCGGCCCTCCTGTATCGATCAGGGGGGCAGCATCGATCTTTTCGGCGTCCAGCAAAGCGCTCAGCCGCTCCAGCATGGCGACGACCATGGCTTGCTCCCAATCCGGCAATTGCTGGAAACGGCCGGAAAACAGGTCCTGGAGCATGTCCGGCGCCTTGGCCAGGATTTCTTGTCCCTTGGCCGTGATCACCACCCAGATCTGCCGCCGGTCCTGGTCGCCGCGCCGCCGTTCGACGAGATCCAGTGCCTCCAGCCGGTCAACCAGATTGGTGACCGTGGCCTGGCTGAACTGCACGGCTGATGCCAGAGTGCTGGGCGTAGCCTGCCCCCGCCTTGCCACTTCCTGCAGCAGCAGCAATTGTGACGGTGTCAGACCGGTGGCCGTCACCAACTGCCGCTCCGCCTGATCGGCTGCGCGCATGATGCGACGGATGGCCCGCAGGGCCGCCTCTGTACGGGGTTCAATCATGCTAATCGATCACTTCGCATTCCGTAGGAATACGCTTGCTTTACCGAGGGCGAT
Source organism: Niveispirillum sp. FG156 (assembly GCF_057809555.1). NCBI lineage: Bacteria > Pseudomonadati > Pseudomonadota > Alphaproteobacteria > Rhodospirillales > Azospirillaceae > Niveispirillum > Niveispirillum sp. FG156. The sequence continues at coordinate 24,556 of NZ_JBMDKE010000058.1, forward strand.
GCGGACCGGCAAGGGTGAATATATTTTAATATATGAAGTAATTTTGCCAGTCATATCGCCCAAGGCATATCTGAATTTGCATGCAAAGCGCGCAATATGGTTGACTCCTTGGCGGTTTCCATCAAGATTGGGCAATTCTCAGCCTTAGCAAGTCCAATGGACTTGCTAAATTGATTCGAAAGATAAAATATCAAAGGGGGTGAAGAATGGCTCTGCCAGCCCACCAACCCGCCGCCACAGGCCTTCCCCACGGGCATGTGGCTTTCTCCCTACGCAAACCCCAGGCGGCCGATGGCGCCGCCATCCATCGGTTGATTGCGGCCTGCCCGCCGCTGGACGTCAACTCGCTCTACTGCAATCTCCTGCAGGCAAGCCATTTCGCCGATTGCTGCATCCTGGCCGAGGGGGCGGGGCGGGTTGTCGGCTGGATTTCCGGCTACCGTCTGCCTGCCGATCCCCGCACCCTGTTCGTCTGGCAGGTCGCGGTCGATCCCGCCGCGCGCGGCCAGGGGCTGGGCCGGCGCCTGCTGACGGCCCTGCTGGCCCGCCCCGGCCTGGGCGATGTCACCGCCATCGCCACCACCATCACCCCCTCCAACCGGGCCAGTTGGGCACTGTTCCAGGGCTTTGCCGACAGCCAGGGTGCCCCATTGCGCCACGACGCGCATTTTGATCGCCATCGCCACTTCGCCGACGAGCACGAGAGTGAGCATCTGGTCACCATCGGCCCGCTGCCCACTGAGCGCGCCGCCGCCTGATCGCCTGATCGGGCTTTTCCGCCCGCCAACATATGGGAACAACCACAATGATGCCGACACCGACGGCCACCGCGCCCGATGTCACCACCTTCGAACGCCTGGAATCACAGGTCCGAAGCTATTCCCGCGCCATGCCACGTCTGTTCAACCGGGCCGAGGGCGTGTGGATGGAAGATATGCAGGGCGGGCGCTATCTCGACCTGCTGTCGGGCTGCTCCAGCCTGAATTACGGCCATAACCACCCGATCCTCAAGCAGGCCCTGCTGGATTATATCGCCGCCGACGGCGTTGCCCACAGCCTGGACCTGCACACATCCGCCAAGCAGGCGTTCCTGATGGAACTGGAGCAAACCATCCTGGCACCGCGCGGCCTGTCCTACCGTGCGATGTTCACCGGCCCCACCGGCACCAATGCGGTGGAAGCGGCCTTGAAGCTGGCGCGCAAGGTCACGGGGCGTCAGCATATCATCGCCTTTACCAACGGCTTCCATGGCATGACCCTGGGTTCACTGGCCTGCACCGGCAATGCCGGCAAGCGCGACGGGGCCGGCGTACCGCTGAACCATGTCAGTCACGAACCGTTCGACGGCTATTACGGCCCCGATATCGACACGGCCGACCTGCTGGACCAGCGACTGTCCGACCCGTCCAGCGGATTGGATCAGCCCGCCGCCATCCTGGTGGAAGCGGTGCAGGGCGAAGGCGGCCTGAACGTCGCCTCCACTGACTGGCTGCGCAAGATCGCCGACATCGCCAGGCGTCATGGCGCCCTGCTGATCCTGGACGATATCCAGGCCGGATGTGGCCGCACGGGCGGCTTTTTCAGCTTTGAAGAAGCGGGGATCACGCCCGACATCGTCACCCTGGCCAAGTCGCTGTCCGGCATGGGTCTGCCCTTTGCGCTGGCCCTGCTGCGGCCGGAACTGGACCAGTGGCGCCCCGGCGAACATAACGGCACCTTCCGGGGCAATTGCCATGCCTTCGTCACCGCTACCGCCGCCCTGCGCCATTTCTGGCGCGATGGTACCTTCGAGCGGACTGTGCGCCAGCGGGCCGACCAGTTGAACCGCCGCCTGCACGAGATTGCCGCCCCCTATGGCGACCAGATGCGCGTCAAAGGCCGGGGCATGATGCTGGGCATCGATGTCGGTTCGGGTGAGATCGCCGAGCGCATCACAGCCGCCGCCTTTGCCCGTGGCGTCATCATCGAAACAAGCGGTGCCCATGATGAGGTGGTGAAGGTGCTGGCGCCCCTGACCATCACCGAGGCGGAATTGTCCCAGGGCCTGCGCATCCTGGAACAGTGCGTCGCATTGGCCGTGACGCCCCGCTACAGCGCCGCCGCCGAATAACAATCAAGGAATATCAACATGATCGTTCGCACCCTGACGGACGCCCGCGCGTCCGACCGCAATGTCGCGGCCCCCGGCTGGGAGAGTGCCCGCCTGCTGTTGAAGGATGACGGCATGGGCTTCTCCTTCCATATCACGACCATCCATGCGGGGGCCGAGTTGCCCATGCATTACAAGAACCATCAGGAATCGGTCTATTGCATCAGCGGCGAGGGCAGCATCGAGGATCTGGCCACGGGTCAGGTTCACGATATCCGGCCCGGCACGATGTATGCGCTGAACCTGAACGACCGGCACATCCTGCGGGGGCGCACGCAAATGGTCATGGCCTGCGTGTTCAATCCGCCCGTGACCGGCCGCGAAGTGCATGACGAGACGGGCGCCTATCCGGCGGATCGGGCGGCCTGATGACCATGCGCCGTCCTCAATGCCCTGGAACCTGCCGCGAGGCCATCTCATGACCGATCACTATCCTTCCCGCTGTGCGAACGTGCCACGGCTGCTGCCCCGCCTTGAACCGGTTTTGCACGGTCCTTGGCGTCCCGACGCCCCGCTTTCCCAGGCGCAGGCCAATTTCTTTGAGGAAAACGGCTATCTCGTCCTGGAAAATCTGTTCACCGCCGATGAGATCGACACGCTGCGCGCCGAGACGGCGAGCCTGCTGGGCCATCCGCAGGGGCTGAAGCCGGAAACCATCATCACCGAACCCGGTGGCACCGGGGTACGCTCGATCTTCGAAATCCACCGTCAGAACGCCATGATGGCCTGGCTGGCCGCCGATGCGCGATTGTCGGAAGTGGCGCGTTTCCTGCTGGCGGACGAGGTCTATATCCACCAGTCGCGCCTGAACTACAAACCCGGCTTCCAGGGCCGGGAATTCTACTGGCACTCCGATTTCGAAACCTGGCATGTGGAGGATGGAATGCCCCGCATGCGGGCCCTGTCCATGTCGGTGCTGCTGGCCCGCAACACGCCCCATAACGGGCCGCTGATGCTGATCCCCGGATCGCACCGGGAATTCCTGACCTGCGTGGGGGAAACCCCGGAGAACCACTATAAATACTCGCTGAAGAAGCAGGAATATGGCGTGCCGGACGAGGACAGCCTGGCCGAGATGGTCAACCGCCATGGCATCGTGGCGCCTACGGGCGAGCCGGGCACCGTGATCATCTTCGACTGCAATATCATGCATGGGTCGAACGGCAATATCACGCCGATGCCCCGCGCCAACGCCTTCCTTGTCTACAATGCCCTGTCCAACCGGCTGCAAGAACCGTTCGGCCCCGCCACACCCCGACCGGAATTCATTGCCGCAAGGCGGGATATCAGCGCCCTGCGCCCCATGGCCGGCCCGTTGACGCGGAGTGCCGCCTGATGTCCGTTCACACGATTGAAAAGATCGGCGGCACCTCCATCGCCGCCACACAGACCGTGCTGAACAATGTGCTGATCGGTGGTCGCAAGGGATCGGCGCTCTATGGCCGCGCCTTTGTCGTCTCCGCCTATGCCGGCATCACCGACCTGTTGCTGGAACATAAGAAATCGGGTGAACCCGGTGTCTATGCGGCATTCATTGGGGATGCCGATGGCCATGAATGGGCAAGCGCCCTGGACCTTGTGGCTGCCGCCATGGTGGCGCGCAATGCCGCGATATTTGCCGAAGGCAGCGACAGCCGGCGCATGGCGGATGCGTTCGTTGCCGAACGGATAGAGGGTGTGCGCCAATGTCTGGACGACCTGCACCGGCTGCGCTCGCACGGGCATTTCCGGCTGGCCGAGCCGTTGGCCGCCGCGCGGGAGATGCTGGCCGGGCTGGGCGAGGCCCACAGCGCCCATAACACCGCCCTGCTGCTGCTTGATCATGGCGTGAAGGTGCGGATGGTTGACCTGACCGGCTGGCGCGATACGGCCCGCCCGGATCTGGACAGCCGCATCAAAGCCGCCCTGGATGGCCTCGACCTGTCGGGAACGCTGCCCATCATCACCGGCTATGCCCAATGTCAGGGCGGCATGGTGGCCCGCTATGACCGGGGCTATTCAGAGATGACCTTCTCGCGGATCGCCGTGCTGACCGGTGCCGCGGAGGCCATAATCCATAAGGAATTCCACCTGTCCAGCGCCGACCCCAAACTGGTGGGCACCGGCAATGCCCGCAAGATCGGCCGTACCAACTATGACGTCGCCGACCAGCTGGCCAATCTGGGGATGGAGGCTATCCATCCCCGCGCGGGCCGTGGATTGCGTCAGGCCGGCATCCGGTTGCGGGTGAAGAACACCTTCGATCCGACCGACGACGGTACCCTGATCTGCGGCGATTATCGCTCCGATTGCCCAAGGGTGGAGATCGTCACGGGCCTGCGCAACGGTACGGCGCTTGAATTCTTCGAACAGGACATGGTGGGGGAGAAAGGCTATGACGCGGGCATCCTGGAGGCACTGACCCGCCACCGTGCCTGGATCATCGCCAAATCCAGCAATGCCAATACCATCACCCATTATCTGCGCGCCGACGGCGCCGCCGTTCAGAAGGTGGTCGACGAACTGGAGACCCGGTTCCCCACCGCCGGTCTGGCCACCCATGCCATTTCCATCGTTGCCATCATCGGCAGTGACCTGAACCGTCCCGGCCTGCTGGCCGATGCGTTGGGCGCCCTGGCCGGGGCCGGCGTGCCGGTGATGGGCATTCAGCACCAGATCCGCAATGTCGATGTTCAGTTCGTCGTGGCTCGGCCGGACTTCGACCGCGCCGTGCGGGCACTGCATGATCGGCTGATCGGGACCGACGCCATCCGTCCGGCAGCGCTTGCCGCCGCCTGACCTTTGAGGGGGCTTTTGATGATCACCGCCAGTTTCGTGGCCTTCCTGTTGATTTTTCTGGGTATCGGGCTCCTGTCCGTGGCCCGGTCGCGCCGGACAAAACGGGATTATTATCTGGCCAGCAACAGCGTGGCGCCCTGGCTGGTCGGGTTGTCGGCGGTGGCGACGAACAATTCCGGTTACATGTTCATCGGCGTCATTGGCTATACCTACACGGTGGGCCTGTCATCCGTGTGGTTGATGCTGGGCTGGATCGCCGGCGACCTGCTGGCGTCCCTGTTCATCCATGGCCGCCTGCGTGAGGCAACGGCCCGCACCGGCGAGGCCTCTTTCGGGTCCGTGCTGGCCGGATGGCAGGGGGGCGACATGCTTGTCTGGCGGCGACTGGCCGCCATCATCACGGTCATCTTCCTGGGCGCCTACGCGGCGGCACAGATCGCGGCGGGCGGCAAGGCCCTGCACGGGGTCCTGGACTGGTCGCCGACCCTGGGCGCCTGGATCGTCGCGGCCATGATCCTGGCCTATTGCCTGGCCGGCGGTATCCGCGCCAGCATCTGGACCGACGCCGCGCAAAGCAGCGTCATGCTGCTGGCCATGGGCCTGCTGTTCCTGGTCGCGGTGGATGGCAGGGGCGGCTGGACGGACAGCATCGCCCAGATGGGGGCCATCGACGGGTTCCTGTCCCTGACCCCGCCCGACCTGCTGTTGCCCGGCCTGTCCGGCCTGATCCTGTTCATCATCGGCTGGATGTTCGCGGGCGTCAGCGTCATCGGTCAACCGCATGTCATGGTGCGGTTCATGGCCCTGGACAGGCCGGAGGGCATGGTCCGGGCCCGCGTCTGGTATTATTCCTTCTTCACCCTTTTCTACCTGCTGGCCACCGGTGTCGGCCTGCTTTCGCGGCTCTATCTGCCGGGGCTGGCGGCTCTCGACCCGGAAATGGCGCTGCCGACCATGGCGCTGGAACTGCTGCCGCCGGTGCTGGTGGGTGTGGTGCTGGCCGGCATCTTCGCCGCCACCATGTCCACTGCCGACAGTCTGGTCCTGGCATGCTCCGCCGCGATCACCCATGATCTGGTACCCAACCGGCTGGAGGCACCCTGGGCCTTGAAACTGGCCACGGCCGGGGTGACGGGCTTCGCCCTGCTGATCGCGCTGGCCGACACCCAAAGCGTGTTCAGTCTGGTTATCCTGTCCTGGTCGACCCTGGCGGTGGCGTTCGGACCCTTGCTGATCCTGTTGGCGCTTGGCCGGCGGGTGCCAGAGGGTGCGGCCATCACCATGATGGTGGCCGGCGTGGCGGTGGCCTTGGGCTGGCGGCTGCTGGGCTGGCACAATGACATATATGAGGGGATGCCCGGCATGCTGGTCGGGCTGGCATGCGGCTATGCCCTCTCCTCATCGTCGCGGGGCGGTACCATGACGGCACCCATCACCCGATGACCGGCTGGCGCCCCGTCCGGTCGCTGCTGGCCGCCATCTTTCTGGCCATGGCCGGCAGCGGCTTTGTGGCCACGCTGATCGCTCTGCGTCTGCAACAGGCGGGGGCGGCGCCCATCACCATCGGCTGGATGGGTACCGCCTATTTCATCGGGCTGGGGCTGGGCTCACTGCTGGCCTTCCGGGTGATCGGGCGCGTGGGACATATCCGCGCCTTCACGGTCTTTGTCTCCCTGTTTTCCGCCTCCTTGCTGGCTTATGCGCTTTATGGGTATCCGCTGTTCTGGGCGGGCCTGCGGCTGCTGGACGGGCTGTGCATGGCCGGCATTTTTGTCTGCCTGGAAAGCTGGCTGAATGACCGCGCCCCCGCCACGGGGCGGGGCGGCGTTCTGGCCCTCTACATGATCGCTCTCTATATCGGGCAGTCCGCAGGACAACCCCTGCTGACACTGGCCGCACCAGACGCGCTGCTGCCGCTGGCGGCCGGTTCCATCCTGATCTCGCTGGCGGTGCTGCCCATTGCCCTTACCCGCATGCCGCCGCCGCCCTTGCCGCAGGGCGGGGCCATTGGATTGCGGGCGCTCTATGCGGCCTCGCCGCTTGGTGTGGCCGGTGCGCTGGCGACGGGGGTCATGCTGGGGGCCTTCTACGCCCTGGGCGGGCTGTTTACCGCCGGCATCGGCATGGACCTGTCACAGACATCCCGGTTCATGAGCATCGCCATCCTGGGCGGGGTGGTGCTGCAATGGCCGCTGGGCCTGTTGTCCGACCGGTTCGACCGCCGCCGGGTGATCATCGGCGCGTTGGGGGCCGCCCTGGTGCTGTCACTCCTGTTGATCCTGGCAGCATTGGTGCTGTCTGTCTTGCTGTTGCCGGCAGTGGCCCTGTTCGGCGGCGTGGCTTTCGCACTCTACCCGCTGTTCGTTGCCCATGCCAATGACCGTCTCAGCGACGATGCACGCGTGGGCGCCTCGGGCGGCTTGGTCATGGTCTATTCCGGCGGGGCCATCCTGGGACCGCTAAGTGGGGCTGTGACTATGGCCGCCGTGGGACCCGCCGGGCTTTTCGCCATGATCGCGCTGGTTGCCGCCGCAACCCTGGCCTTCGCGATGCAGCGGACCCGCCTAACCGCCCCTGTTCCGGCGGAACAGCAATCGCCGTATCAGATACTCCCCCGTACCACCCCTGCCGCTGCCATGGTGCTGGATCGGCCGAAGGAGGATGCCGGCCAGGAGCATGCATCACCGTGCGACCGTGCCGGGCCATAGCGGTCAGTAATCCCTGACGCCCCTCAAACCTGCGGCCGGATGCTCGCGATCTGAAGCTCGATACGCTTCAGTTCCCGCATCAGGCGGTTGGTGTGCAGGGCCGGTCCCATCGACAGCTTTATGATCAGTGACATCAGCAGCAACACAGCAGCAGGAAGTCCTAGTTGGATGGCGGAGAGAGGGTCAGTCGCCCCGAAGAACAACCAGGCGAGCCAGACGCCACCTGCAAAAAGCACAGCCTGCACACCCATCAGGACGGCATTCACCCAACCAACAGGGCCAGTGAACAGGCCGCCGACTTGTTTGAAATATCCAGGCCCTTCCCCCATCCGGCGCAGAATCTCGCGCTCCTCGGCGCTCAGTGCCTGTTCGATGACATGATCAACATCACGCATGGTCTTTCTCCTCCAAAAAAGTGCGAAGCCGACGCCGGGCATGCAGCAACCGGGTCTTGACGGTTCCAACGGGAATGTCGAGCGCCACCGCCACTTCAGCGACGCTCATCTCTTCGAGGTAGAACAGGGCGATGGCGCTGTGCTGGTCGGGCGGCAGGCGCTGGATCAGATTCATGACACGAGCCGCATCCAGATAGAGATCCGGGTCAACCGGCGCCCCCTGCATTTCCACCAATTCCTCACAAGCCAGTTGCTCGGACAGGTGCCGGCGCCGAATGGCCCCCGCAATCTGCCGCGTACAGGCCCGCGACACGATGCGGTACGCCCAGGCCGGAAAGGCCCTTTCATCGGTCAACCGGCGCAAGCCAGTAGCGATTTCCAGCCATCCGGTCTGTGCCGCGTCGTGCGCCTGCTCCATGTTCCCGGTCATACGCCAAGCATGGGCAATCAGCTTTCGTTGCCAGCGATGGGCGAGAAGGTTGAACGCCCCGGCATCGCCACCTTGGGCAGCGATCACCAGGAATTCATCCAATATTCTGTTTTCGCCGACGGCCATCGCCATGGTCCCTGTTGCCTACGACAATAAGGTGCGCCGGGAGGCAATGTCGGTTCACACCACCAGAGGAAATTTTGTGGAGTGGTAGAGACAGCATCGGGCAGCGTTTCGCCGACCGATGCCGCTCATAATCGAAATGGCCGACTTAAGACCGGATGCTGTCAGGTGACGGAGGGTGCAACCGACCGCCGATGTGAGAAGCGCAGAACAAGATAGCCTGCAAGGCCCGCGATCAGTGAACCGGCCAGGATGCCGAACTTCACGCGATCCTGCAGGGCCGGGTCGTCAAAGGCCAGCAGGCCGATGAACAGGCTCATGGTGAAGCCGATACCGCAGAGCAGGGCGACCCCGAAGACCTGCGCCCAACTGGCAGCCGCTGGCAGGGTGGCCCAACCCGCCCGGACCAAAAGAAATACAGCGCCGAATACGCCGACGAGCTTTCCGATGACAAGGCCGCCCGCGATCCCCAATGACAAAGGCTCCATCAGCACAGAGGGCGTTACACCGGCAAACGACACGCTCGTATTGGCAAACCCGAAGATCGGAACGATCACGAATCCACACGCTCAACCCAACGGGTGGAGTATCAACCCATCAACAGGCACATTTCCCGCGCAGTGGGTTCGTTCCCCGGCCCCAAATCCGACGTGGCTTACCATCAGGGAAGAAGGCGTGTAGAAAATATCCAGTTAGATCAAAGTTTTAAGCTTTCTATAATGTCGGTCAAGGCGAGCCCCCGCATCCAATTAAGCCCCGCTGGAGAAATCCACCGGGGCTTTTTGTTGTTCCAGGACCACTCTAAACCTTAGCCCCGGCGATCGTTTCAATCCGCCTTCCCTGTTCCCGGCAAGGTGACGCG
>NZ_JBMDKE010000059.1:0-32754 GCF_057809555.1 Niveispirillum sp. FG156
ACGGCGCACGAGCGCCGGGCCGCCAGTCGGCGGCCTCCAATCCACCGAAGGTCAAGCCTTCGGCGAATTGGTATTGTTGCCCGGCGATGGCCCGGATGATGATCCGTCAAGCTGGCTGGAGCGCGGTATCGAACGGCAGAAGACGGGTGATCCCGCCGGTGCCATGCCATTCTACCGTGCCGTCATCGCGCGGGATGGGGAAGCGCCGGTGGCCCTGCACCTGCTGGGTCTGGCCCTGCAGCAGACGGGCCGTCCGGCGGATGGCTTGCCCTTCATGCGGCGCGCCGTGGTGGCGGCGGCGGATTACAATGCGGCCTGGGTCAATCTGGGCAATCTTTACCAGACCCTGGATCAACCGGCAGAGGCGGAAGGGGCCTATCGCAAGGCGCTGGCCCTGCGTCCCCTTGATCCCGGCACCTGGACCAACCTGGGCAATGCCCTGCGCGCGCTGGGCCGGCTGGAGGATGCGGTCAAGGCGCATGGCCGCGCCATCGGCATGGATAAGGGGTCGGCCATTGCCCATGGCAATCTGGCGGCGGTGCTGAAGGACCTGGACCGGCTGGACGCGGCGGAGGGCGAATATCGGCTGGCCCTGAACCTGGGCGGGGCCGATACGCATCTGCATGCCGGGCTGGGCGACGTGCTGCGCCAGCGGGGGCAACTGGCTCCGGCGCGGGCGGCGTTGCAGGAGGCGCTGTGCCTTGACCCCAGCAATGGCGAGGCCTGGAACAATCTGGGCCGGGTGGCGGAGATGGCGGGCGATCCCGCCGCCGCCCGCCGTGACTATGACCAAGCATTGGCCGCCATGCCGGGCCTGCCCACCGCGCTTTATAACCGTGGCCTTCTGGACCTGACCGAGGGGGCGCTGGAGGCCGGGTGGAAGGGCTATGCCATGCGGTTCCGGGGGACGCAGACCATCCGTGGCCGCCAAGTCTTTCTGCCTGTCTGGGACGGGTCCGACATTGCGGGCCGTCGGCTGCTGGTCTGGGGCGAACAGGGGCTGGGCGATCAGTTGATGTTCGCGGCACTGTACCCGGCCTTGGCCGCCCGTTGCGGCCATCTGGTCATCGAGGGGGACCGGCGGCTGACGGGTCTGCTGGCCCGTGCCTTCCCCCTGGCCACTGTCCGGCCCGCAACGCCCGACCCGCGCGATGCCGATCTTGCGGTGGCGGCGGGGGATGTGGCGGGCCATCTCTGGTCCCATCTGGGCGATCTGTCACCCCATCCCTATCTGACGGCCCGGCCCGATCTGGTGGCGGTGTGGCGTGACCGGCTGGCGGCCTTGGGTCCGGAATTGAAGATCGGCATCTGCTGGCGGTCCGGCATGATGACGACGGAGCGCCGCCGTTCCTATGCCAGCCTGTCCGACTTTGCCCCGCTTGCCGCCATTCCCGGCGTGACCCTGATCGGGTTGCAACGCGGCCTGGAACCGGGGGAGGTGGAAGGGGCGGGCGTGCCCATCACCCGCTTTGACGATCTGGACCTCAATGATGACCTGGAAGGTCAGGCAGCGTTGATCACCGCGCTTGACCTTGTCATCACGGTGCCGACGGCGGTGGGAGAACTGGCGGGTGCGCTGGGCGTGCCTGTCTGGCGCCTGGGGCGGGCGGATTGGACCGGGCTGGGCACGGTGGTGCGCCCGTGGTTTCCCAGCATGCGGCGGCTGGACAGCCGGTCAGGCATGGCGGCGGCCCTGGCCAAGGCCGCGCGCCTGCTGATCAGCGCCAGGCGTAGTTGAAGCTGATCGAAATCCGCTCGCTCTCGGCCTGGTTCAACACCACCTCATGCCGCAGCCAGCTTTCCCACATCAGCAGGGTGCCGGCCTTGGGCGCCACCGGGATGCTGGGCAGCATGTCGCGCGCCGCCTTCGGCTTGCGCGGCGGGGCGGCCATCATCAGGGCCAGACGCGGATCTTCAAACCGGATGGAGGAGGCACCGTCGGGGATGTCGACGTAATAGGTGCCGCTGATCACGCTGTTGGGATGGATGTGGGACCCGTGGAAGCCGCCGGGGTCCAGGACATTGATCCACAGGCTGTCCAGTTCCAGCTTCTTGTCGCCCAATTGCCATTCCTGCACCTTGGCAAAGGCCTTGGCATGCCGGTCCAGATGCGATTTCAGCGCCTTCACCGCCGGGAAACGCCAGGGCAGATCATCCAGGGATGAATAGGAGGTATAGCCCGTATAGCCATTCTTGGCGGACCATTTCTGGCCGGCCACATCATCCTCTGCCGCCGACCGGCAGCAGGCGGCCAGTTCGTCATTCAACGCCGCTATCCCGTCCAGTTCGGCGCGGTAGAGGCGGGTTGCGAACAGGGTTTCGATCAGGGGGGCGTTGGCATCTGTCATGATGCCCCAAGGCTTACGGTGCGCCGCGGCGCCCGTCAATGGGCCACCGGATCGGGAACAGTCCCGATCCGATGGCTATCCATGCTCCCTCAAGCGCCGGGCGCTGCCTGCGGCAGCTTGGGCTTGCGCGCACATGTGTGCGCGGGCCGGCGGTCGCCGGCCTTCAAGGGGTAGGTCCTTACTTGGTCTTCAGGAAGGCGACGACGTCCTTGCGCTCCTGCTCGTTCGGCAGTTTGAACATCATCTTGGTGGCACCCACGATCTTGTCTGCCTTCCCCTTCTCGGTCAGGTAGTTCTTCAGAAAGGCCTGCGGGTCAGCCAGATAATTGATCAGGTGGGCTTCATCCCAGACCAGCCCGGCCTCGCCGGAATTATGGTTGAGATCGGAATACTTGTAGCCTTCCACCTTGCCGGCGGTGCGGCCCACAACGCCGTTCAGGATGGGGCCGACCAGGTTCTTGGCATCGGGGCCCACGCGATGGCAGGCCATGCACTTCTTGAACACGGCCTCGCCCTTGGCGGCGTCCTGCGCCATGGCGGTGCCGGCGGACAGCATGGCGACGCCCGTCAGGGCAAAAGCGGCAAACAGGGACTTCATCGTGATACTCCCTCGGGGGCTTTGACGCCGGAAAAGTGGCGCTGACCACATCACATACGGCGTGGAAGCTTTGGGTCAAGCTGCCAAAAGGTCCCAGCCGAATGGATGTGGTCATAATCGCGCCATCTGCCTATCCGAACAGCTTCACCACGCTTTGCAGCGTCTGATAGACGCCAAACGCGATGGGGATGCCGACGGCCAGCCAGGCCAGCAGCACCTTGGCATCCAGGCCGCCGCTGCCCACATCGCTGCGGTTGGCGCTGGCTGTGACGGCTGTGGGGGCCGCATCCTCATCCTTCATGAACCATTTGCGGTCCACGGGCGTGATCAGGGCATTGGCGATGAAGCCCAGGACCAGGAAGCCGGCCAGGATATACATCGTATAATCATAGACCTGGGCACGCGGCACGCCTGCCGCGATCTGCGCCTCGCGGATATAATTCACGACGACGGGACCCAGGATGCCGGCGGTGGACCAGGCGGTCAGCAGACGGCCATGGATGGCGCCCACGAACTTCGTCCCGAACATGTCGGCAAGATAGGCCGGAACGGTGGCAAAGCCGCCGCCATACATGGACAGGATGATGCCGAAGGCGACCACAAAGCCGATCTTCGATCCCATATGGGCCAGCGACGGGGCCGAGGCATAGAGCACGATACCCAGGGCGAAGAAGGTGAAATAGGTCATCTTCCGGCCCATCTTGTCCGACAGCGAGGCCCAGAAGAACCGGCCCACGATGTTGAACAGCGACAGCAGGCCCGTGAAGCCGGCGGCCACACCCGCGATCATCTTCTTCTGATCGGGGTTCAGGTCGGAGAAGCCCAGTTCCGGCTGTCCGAACAGGGCGCCGCCGAAAATTTCCTGCAACATGGGCGAGGCCATGCCCAGCACGCCGATGCCGGCGGAGACATTGAGGCAGAGGACAGCCCAGATCAGCCAGAACTGTTTGGTCTTGTGCGCGTCCTTCACATGGACATTGCCCTGCGCGATCATCGGCTTGGCACTGGCCGCGGGCGGGGTCCAGCCGGCGGGGACCCAGCCCTGCGGCGGGATGCGGTAGCCGAAGGCGCCGGCCATCATGAACACGAAATAGATCACAGCCAGGACCACGAAGGTTTCCCAGACACCCACCGATGTTTCCGTCTTGAAGCCGTTCATCAGCATGTTGGCCAGCGGCGAGCCGATCATGGCCCCACCACCAAAGCCCATGATGGCCATGCCGGTGGCCATGCCGCGCCGGTCGGGGAACCATTTCACCAGGGTGGAGACGGGCGAGATATAGCCCAGGCCCAGGCCGATACCACCGATCACGCCCGACCCCAACCACATCAGCCAGAGCTGGTGGGTGTAGATGCCGATCGCCGAGATCAGCAGGCCGCCGCACCAGCAGCATGCGGCGACAAACCCGGCCTTGCGCGGGCCTTCACGTTCCAGCCAGCCGCCCCAGATGGCCGCACTGGACCCCAGCAGGACGAAGAACAGGGTGTACATCCAGCCCAGATCCGCGACCTTCCAGTCGCACGCAGTGGTGAACAGGGCGTTCATCAGCCCGGCATCGGCGGGGCAAGCCACCGGTGCAGTAATGCCGATCGACTGGCTGAGGGGCAGCCAGAACACGCTGAAACCATAGGCCATGCCGATGCAGAGATGGATGGCCAATGCCGCCGGCGGCACCAGCCAGCGGTTGAAGCCCGCATGCGCGATGATGCGTTCCCGGTCAAGAAGGCCGGGCTGTCCAAAGCCCTGCCCCTGGGTTTGATCTGCCGCTACCATGCCCTTGTTTCCTCCTGTTCGTTCGCCCCTGTAAGGCGGAATTTGGATGGACGCGTTTGGTGCCGGTGCTTCTTGATGGCGCCGGTCTGGTTGTTTTTGTTCTTCTTCGTCATCCCGGCGAAAGCCGGGACCCAGGGGCCAAGTGTTCCACCTGTCAGCAGCTTCGATCCAAGCAGCCTGAAGGTTTGATCTTTTTGCCCTGGGTCCCGGCTTTCGCCGGGATGACGAAGCAACGGCTATGAGGTGGACGATAACCGCCTATGCTTTGCGCAAACTCTCCAATGCCTGGATGACGATGGGGTTCAACCCCTCGCCGCCGTTATCGAGATGGTCGAGGATTCCGGCCCGCATGCGCGGGTCCCAGAAGCTTTTGATATGGTCGGCCACACCCTTCACCCCGCCCGGCCCCTGGCTGGCGAAGAAGGCGCCGATCTGGTTGGCCATCATGACCAGCTTGTCAGGCGACACGGGTCTGCTCCTGCTCTGTCTGAATGCGGTGGGGGTGGCTGAAAATCTCAAACCCGTCGGCGCGGGCCACGGCCACCAGCGTCATGCCCGCCTCATCAGCCAGCTTCACGGCCAGCGTGGAGGGGGCGGAGACGGCGGCCAGGATGGGGGCACCGGCCATCGCCGCCTTCTGCACCAGTTCCACCGACACGCGGCTGGTCATCAGAATGGCACCCTGCGTCGTGTCGATGCCGGTGCGGGCAAGCGCGCCGATCAGCTTGTCCAGCGCATTGTGGCGGCCCACATCTTCGCGCACGGTGACGCTGCCATCGGGGGCCAGGAAGGCGGCGGCGTGGGCGGCGCGGGTCAGGCGGCCCAATGCCTGCTGTTGCGACATCGCATCGAACGCGGTTGCAAGGGCCAGCGGTGTCAGCGGGCGGCCAGCGCCCACGGGACGGGCCGGCTTCACCGCCTCCCCCAGGCTTTCCACCCCGCACAGGCCGCAGCCGGCGGGACCGGTCAGGCGGCGGCGGCGGGTGGTCAGGGCGGTACGGGAACGTTTGGAGAGCCAGAGGCGGACCACCCAGCCCAGGTCGGTTTCGACCAGTTCCAGATCGTCCACCTCATCCGGGCTGTCGATGATGCCTTCGGTCAGGCTGAACCCGATGGCGAAATCCGTCAGATCGGCGGGGCTGGCCATCATCACGGCATAGGTGGCGCCGTCATGCACGATGGCCACGGGCACCTCGTCGGCCACCATGCGGGTGCCGTCCCGCAGAGTGCCGTCGTGCCAGGCCAGCCGCCGAAGGGGTTTCGCCGCAGGCTGGTTCATTCGGCGGCCTCAACCGCTTGGCCCTCAATCCGGCGGGATTGTCTGGCCTGGGCCTCATAGTCCTGCTGCCACTGGGTCGGGCCGTTGGAATGGCCGACCTGGACGGCGGTCACCTTATATTCCGGGCAGTTGGTGGCCCAATCGGAATAGTCGGTGGTGATGACGTTGGCCTGCGTATCCGGGTGGTGGAAGGTGGTGTAGACCACGCCGGGGGCCACCCGGTCGGTGATCAGGGCGCGCAGACTGGTCTCCCCCGCCCGGCTTTGCAGTTTCACCCAATCGCCATCGCGGATACCCCGGTTTTCCGCGTCATGCGGATGGATTTCCAGGCGGTCCTCCTCATGCCAGACGACATTGGCGGTGCGGCGGGTCTGGGCGCCGACATTATACTGCGACAGGATGCGGCCCGTGGTCAGCAAGAGCGGGAAGCGGGCGCCGGTGCGTTCCTCCGTCGGGATATATTCGGTAATCACGAACTTGCCCCGACCGCGCACGAACCCGTCAATATGCATGACGGGCGTGCCGGTCGGTGCCTTGTCGTTGCAGGGCCACTGGATGGAGCCCATTTCTTCAAGGCGTTGATAGGACACGCCTTTGAAGCTGGGCGTGACACGCGCGATCTCGTCCATGATCTGGCTGGGATGGGCGTAATCCATCGTGAAGCCCATGGCGCGGGCCAGCAGCATGGTCACTTCCCAATCGGCATAGCCATTCTTGGGCGCCATTACGCGGCGCACCCGCTGTATGCGGCGTTCGGCATTGGTGAAGGTGCCGTCCTTTTCCAGAAAGGTGCAGCCCGGCAGGAAGACATGGGCGTAATTGGCCGTTTCGTTCAGGAACAGGTCCTGCACGATGACGCATTCCATGGCGGCTAGACCGGCGGCGACATGGTGGGTGTTGGGATCGGACTGAAGAATGTCCTCGCCCTGCACATAAAGCCCCTTGAAGGTGCCATCGACGGCGGCGTCCAGCATGTTGGGAATGCGCAGGCCCGGTTCGCCGGAGAGCGGCACGCCCCACAGTTCCTCAAACATCTGCCTTGTGGCATCGTCAGAGACATGGCGGTAACCGGTGAATTCATGCGGGAAGGAGCCCATGTCGCAGGCGCCCTGGACATTGTTCTGCCCGCGCAGCGGGTTAACACCCACGCCGGGCCGCCCGATATTGCCTGTGGCCATGGCCAAGTTGGCGATGGCCATCACGGTGGTGGTACCCTGGGAATGTTCGGTTACGCCCAGCCCGTAATAGATGGCACCGTTGCCGCCGGTCGCGAACAGGCGGGCGGCGTGGCGGATGGCGTCGGGCTCCACGCCCGCCATCGGCCCCACCACTTCCGGGCTGTTGCGGGGTTCGGAGACGAAGGCGGCCCATTCCTGGAACTCCGCCCAGTCGCAACGCTCGCGCACAAACGCCTCATCCACCAGCCCTTCGGTGACGATGACATGGGCCAGTGCCGTGACGATGGCGACATTGGTGCCGGGCAGCAGGGGCAGGTGGACCTCTGCCTTGATATGGGCGGACTTCACCAGATCGATGCGGCGCGGATCGATGACGATCAGCTTCGCCCCCTGCCGCAATCGCTTTTTCAAACGCGACGCAAAGACCGGGTGGCCGTCGGTCGGGTTGGCGCCGATGACGATGACGATATCGGTCTGTTCGACGCTGTCGAAATCCTGGGTACCGGCAGACGTGCCGAAGGTGGTTTTCAGGCCATAGCCGGTGGGGGAATGGCAGACGCGGGCACAGGTATCGACATTGTTGGTGCCGAACCCGGCGCGGATCAGTTTCTGCACCAGGAAGGTTTCTTCGTTGGTGCAGCGGGACGAGGTGATGCCGCCGATACTATCCTTGCCATACTTGGCCTGGATGGCTTTCAGGCGGTTGGCGGTGAAGCCGATAGCCTCTTCCCAGCCGACCTCCCGCCAGGGCTGGTCAATGCTGTCGCGAATCATGGGCGACAGGATGCGTTCCTTGTGCGTGGCATAACCCCAGGCGAAACGCCCCTTCACGCAGGAATGGCCCCGGTTGGCCTTGCCATCCTTGTAGGGGACCATGCGCACCAGTTCGTCGCCGCGCATTTCCGCCTTGAAGGCGCAGCCGACGCCGCAATAGGCGCAGGTGGTGACGACGGAATGTTCAGGCTGCCCGATCTCGATGACCGACTTTTCCTGCAAGGTGGCGGTGGGGCAGGCCTGGACACAGGCGCCGCAGGACACGCAATCACTGTCCAGGAAGGCGTCATGCTGGCCGGGTGACACGCGACTGTCGAAACCACGCCCCTCGATGGTCAGGGCGAAAGTGCCCTGCACCTCCTCACACGCCCGCACGCAGCGGGAACAGACGATGCATTTGGCGGGGTCGTAGGTGAAATAGGGGTTGCTCTCATCCTTGGGCAGGGCGAGCGGGCTGTCGGGCTTGAAATGGTTGGCCCCGTCCATGCCATAGCGCACCTCCCGCAGGCCCACGGCCCCGGCCATGTCCTGCAATTCGCAGTCGCCGTTCGCCGCACAGGTCAGGCAGTCCAGCGGGTGGTCGGAGATGTAAAGCTCCATCACCCCCTTGCGCAGCTGCTTCAGGCGTTGGGTCTGGGTCTTTACATTCAGGCCGGGGGCCACGGGCGTGGTGCAGGAAGCGGGCGTGCCGGGCCGCCCCTCAATCTCCACCAGACACAGGCGACAGGACCCGAAAGCATCCACCATGTCGGTGGCACAGAGTTTGGGGATTTTCGTCCCCATCTCCATCGCCGCCCGCATGATGGATGTCCCCTCCGGCACGGTGACCGGCTGCCCGTCGATGGTGAGGGTGACCAGCTTTTCAGCGCGCGAAGCGGGGGTGCCGAAATCGGTTTCGTGGATGAGGGTCATGGTGCCCGCTCCTGACGCAGGGGGGAGGCCGTGGGCATGCCAACGTAGCCCGGAAAGTTTAAAGGGGTGGGGCTCAGCCCAGAGGCAACAGCCGCAGACGGGATCGTTTGGGATCGACTGTCAACAAGGCACCAGCAGCCAGATCGTTCGCGACCTGCAACAGGGCAGTGACCAGAATGGACGCCATGGCTTCTGGTGTGATCTCGTCGCTTCGAATTTGCACGACGCTGGGTCGTGTACCCTTCGTTGCCGCCAGAATGGCGCTGAAATCCAGATCGTGGGTCAGCACGATCATGTTGTTCATCGCGGCATAGTCCATGATTTGACGGTCTGGCGCGTAAGGCGAACCGACATTTATCCAATGTACCGCTGATATCCCGGCGGCCGCCAAGGCATCCACCCAGCGCGGTGACAGGTTCATATCGATCAGCAGCCTCATGCGGAGGCCAGAACGATCTCTCGCTCTTCTGCGCGCCATGCCGCGTACCGGAGTGCCTGAAGGATGTCTTCGCGTTCCAGATAGGGGTAGTCGGCCAGAAGTTCGTCAATACCGCGCCCGGTGCCGACCTGTGCGACCAGCATCCCGACGGTGACGCGCAAGCCACGGATACAGGGCTTGCCACCCATGATGCCGGGGTCCTGGGTAATGCGGTCAAGCTGGGGCATGGTGTTCCCTTTCGCGCACTGGCGATGGTGGCATCATAGCCGGAAATGGCGGTATGTCCAACCATCCCCACCCCCTCACTCCGCCGCCACAGGCAATTGCCCGCGCCGGAAATCCTCGGGGAAATGGTGAAGGGCGCTTAAGACCGGGTAGGGGGTGAAGCCGCCCAGGGCGCACAGCGAGCCGAATTTCATGGTCTGGCAGAGGTCTTCGACCAAGGCGATGTTGGCCTCTACCTCCACCCCGGCGCGGATACGGTCGATCACTTCCGTGCCGCGGGTGGAGCCGATGCGGCAGGGGGTGCATTTGCCGCAGCTTTCGATGGCGCAGAATTCCATGGCGAAGCGGGCCTGGGCCGACAAATCGACACTGTCATCAAAGACGACGATGCCGCCATGGCCGATCAGGCCGCCGCGCGCGGTGAAGGCTTCATAGTCATAAGCCGTATCGAACAGGCCGGGCGGGAAATAGGCGCCCAGGGGGCCGCCGCACTGCACCGCCTTCACGGGACGGCCCGTCAGGGTGCCGCCGCCGATATCGGTGATCAGTTCGCCCAGCGTGATGCCGAAGGCGGTTTCGAACAGGCCGCCGAATTTCACATTGCCGGCGATCTGGATTGGCATCGTGCCACGCGACCGTCCCATGCCGTAATCGGCATAGGCCTGCGCACCGTTGGCCAGGATGGTGGGGATGGTGGCCAGCGACAGCAGGTTGTTCACGACCGTGGGGCGACCGAACAGGCCCTTGATGGCGGGCAAGGGCGGCTTGGCCCGGACCACGCCGCGCTTGCCCTCCAGGCTTTCCAGCAGGGCGGTTTCTTCGCCGCAGACATAGGCACCGGCACCCACGCGCAGTTCGATGTCGAAACCGATATCGCTGCCCAGCACCGACGGCCCCAGCAGCCCCGCCTGACGCGCCACATCCAGGGCGCTGGTGAAGGTGCGGTTGGCGTGGGGATATTCAGACCGCGAATAGACATAGCCCTTGGTGGCCCCGACCGCGAAGCCGGCGATTACCATGCCCTCGATCAGGGCCAGGGGGTCGCCCTCCATCATCATCCGGTCGGCGAAGGTGCCGCTGTCGCCCTCATCCGCGTTACAGACGATGTAGCGGCGGTCGGCGGGTGCTGCCGCCACCGTGCGCCATTTGATGCCGGTGGGAAAACCGGCGCCGCCGCGCCCGCGCAGGCCCGACCGCACCACCTCTTCCACCGTCTCAACGGGACCCAGCGACAGGGCGCGTTCCAGGCCCTTGAACCCGCCATGGGTGCGGTAATCCGCCGCCGACAGCGGATCGATGATGCCGCAGCGGGCGAAGGTCAGACGGTTCTGCCGTGCCAGCCAGGGGATGTGTTCGGTCAGGCCCAGACAGAGCGGATGGGCCGCACCCGACAGCATGCCGGCGGCCAGCAGGCCCGGCACATCGGTGGGGTCAACGGGACCATAGGCGACACGGCCGGCAGGGGTTTCCACCTCCACCAGCGGTTCCAGCCAGAACAGGCCGCGTGAGCCGGTGCGGATGATGGTGACGCCGTCGCCGGCCTGTGCCGCGATGGCCCTTGCCACCGCATCGGCACCCACGGCCAGGGCCGCCACATCCTGGGGAATGAAAATCCGGGTCATGACCAGCGCACCCCCTCCACCGCCGCCGCCAGTTTTGCCCCATCCAGGCGGCCCAGCGGGTCACCATCGATCAGGGCGGCGGGCGCGCAGGCACAAAGGCCCAGGCAATAGACGGCTTCCACCGTGACAGTGCCATCCGCCGTGGTTTCGCCCCAGCCGATGCCCAGCCGTTCCAGCAGCGCCGTCGCCGTCTTTTCCGATCCCAGCGACTGACATGCCTCTGCCCGGCAGAGCTTGATGACGTGGCGGCCCGCCGGTTCGTGGCGGAAATCATGGTAGAAGGTGACAACACCGTGGATTTCGGCGCGCGACAGGTTCAACGCATCGGCCAGCAGGGGCACGGCATCGTCGGGAATATGGCCAAACGCCTCCTGCAACGCATGCAGGATCGGAAGGGTCGGACCCTCCAGATGCAAATGCCGATCAATGATATCGGCGGCGTGGCGCGCGTCCCAAGGCAATGGGGGGGTCATTGGGAACTCCAGCGGGCAATCACGCATGCAGGTTTTGCCCAAACGACCCCATGATCAATGGGATTGTTTTGTTGAGCGATTGCACATCCTGATCAAACCGTTCGCACGCGCAATATGTTGGCCGGGCCGGATACCGCCGATATGCATGGTAGGGCTGGCATTTCGCCATGGGCGGCGGGCCTGCGAAGACCATATCTTCATGCCGTCACCCCTTTCCGACACGCGAGCCAGGTTACTGGAATGAGCCGTTTCTGGAGTCCCATCGTCCACACCCTCAGCCCCTATGTGGCGGGGGAACAGCCCCAGATTTCGGGGCTGGTGAAGCTGAACACCAATGAAAGCCCCTATGGCCCGTCGCCGCATGCCGTCGCCGCCATCCATGCGGCCAATGGTGATGCGCTGCGCCTTTATCCCGAACCCACGGGCATCCATCTGCGCAAGGCGGTGGCACAGACCTATGGGCTGGATGCGGGCGAGGTGTTCGTTGGCAATGGTTCGGACGAGGTGCTGGCCCATGTGTTCCAGGGGCTGCTGAACCATGACCTGCCGCTGTTGTTCCCGGATATCACGTACAGCTTCTACCCCACCTATTGCCGGCTCTATGGCATCAAGTCGGTGCTGGTGCCGCTGGATGCGGGGTTCGAGATCCGGCTGGAGGATTACCGGCAGCCGTGCGGCGCCATCATCCTGGCCAACCCCAATGCGCCGACGGGCATCGCTAAGCCGCTGGACTGGATCGAGGCGCTGGTCGCCGAACATCCCGATCAGGTGGTGGTGATCGACGAGGCCTATGTCGATTTCGGGGCCGAGACGGCGATCCCGCTAGTGAAGAAATATCCCAACCTGCTGGTGGTCCATACGCTGTCCAAGTCGCGCGGGCTGGCCGGGTTGCGTGTTGGTTTCGCTGTGGGGCAGCGGCATCTGATCGATGCGCTGGAGCGGGTGAAGGACAGTTTCAATTCTTACCCGCTGGACCGGCTGGCCCAGGCCGGTGCCCTGGCCGCATGGCAGGACCGGGAATGGTTTGAACGCCACCGCGACATGATCATCGCCACCCGCGAACGACTGACGGATGCGTTGAACGGGCTGGGGTTTGAGGTGCTGCCGTCTGCGGCGAACTTCGTCTTTGCTCGCCATCCGGGGCATCAGGGCGGGGAACTGGCGGCGGCCCTGCGCGCCA
This sequence comes from Niveispirillum sp. FG156, assembly GCF_057809555.1. Lineage (NCBI taxonomy): Bacteria > Pseudomonadati > Pseudomonadota > Alphaproteobacteria > Rhodospirillales > Azospirillaceae > Niveispirillum > Niveispirillum sp. FG156. Next base: position 12,803 of record NZ_JBMDKE010000059.1, read on the forward strand.
AGGCCATTCTGGTCCGGCATTTCGCCAAGCCCCGGATCAGCGACTTCCTGCGCATCAGCATCGGGACGGATGGCGAGACGGACAAGTTGCTGACGGCGCTGGGCGAGATTTTAGGGCGTTGAGCCTTTATCTCTACCGTTGAGCCCTCACCCTCCCAAACGCTGGCGCGTTTGGGCCCCTCCCTCTCCCACGTTCGTGGGCGAGGGGTGGAACTTTGCCCCTCGCCCGCTTGCGGGAGAGGGAGGGGCCCGTTGGCGTCAGCCAAGGGGAGGGTGAGGGAGCGACCTTCGCGCTATACCCCCTGCATGTGCGACAATTTCCGGGCCGCCGCGATCATGGCGGTGGCCATGGGGGAATGGGGTTCGCGGTTCATCATCACCAGCCCGATCGTATGTTCGATCACGGGATCGATCAGCGGGATGGCGGCCAGTTCCGCCGGCAGGCCCAACGCCTCCATCAGCACCGTCGGCATGATGCTGGTCCAGCGGCCCGTGCGGACATGGGCGGCCAGGGCCGTCATGGAATTGCTTTCCACCGCCACCTCCGCCTTCACCCCCACCTGATGCAGGGCGCGGTCAATGATGCGGCGATTCTGCATGTCGGGCGACAACAGGCAGAGCGGCACCCCCTGCAGCTCCGCCCAGCGCACCTCTGTGCGGCCCGAAAACCGGCTGTCGGGACCGGTGATCAGGTGATACCGCTCCCGGTAGAGCGGGATCTGGATGAAATTGCCGACCGGTTCATTGTCCAGATAGGTCAGGCCGGCATCGATGGCCAGATTTTCCACCTGTTCGATGATCTTCTGGGAGTTCGACGCCAGGATCAGGAAATCCACGCCTGGATGCTTGTCGATGACCGCGATGGTCAGTTTCGGCACCATGGCCAGGGCCGTGGGCACGGCGGCCAGCCGGAAGTGACCGCAGACGGTCTTGCGCAGCGCCTCGATATCCTGCCGCATGGATCGCCAGTCGCCGACCAGCCGGCGCGACCATTCCAGCAGCCGTTCTCCCTCTGCCGTGAAACCCTGAAACCGCGATCCGCGCACCACCAGGGGCACGCCCAGCATGTCCTCCAGATGTTTCACGCCGGCGGAAAGCGTGGGCTGCGACACGCCGGCCTCTTCCGCTGCGCGCCCGAAATGGCGGGCACGGGCCAGCGCCAGGAACAGTTCCAGCTTGTCGATCACGGCCCTGCCTCCCCCGCCTTTTCATGCATGTCGGCATGGATCGGCGGGCTTGGCAAGGGCACGGGGCCGAAGCGGGACAGCAGTTCGGGGAAAACCTCCCACATCGGCAGGGGTCTGGCATCGGCGGCGGGCAGCAGGCCGGGGGTCAGGTCCAATCCGGCCAGACGATCCAGCAGGCTGGCATCGCGGGACAGGATATGGATCGGTACGCGATCGCCCTGACCGCTGGAAATCCAATCCAGGGCCGGATGGTCACCCAGGATGATGATCAGGGCGTCTTCCGGCACCTCCTGCATCACCCAGTCCCCCAGTGCACGCAGGCTGTAATCCAGAGAACGGCCATAGGCGGCGGCCATGTCGGTATAGTCGGCGGTCAGGTCGTCGCCGGCATAGGCCGACCCGTCGATCAGGCCCTGGCTGTAGGGCTTCCAGTTGGGAAGGGGGCTCCAGGGTGCGTGGCTGCTGGTCAGCACGATTTCCAGATAGAGCGGGCGGGGACCGGACCAGTCCGGCGACAGGCTGGCCAGCATCGCCTGATCCGGCAGGGGCGACCAGCCATAGGAAGGGCCGGCATAGGCGAAGCTGGGGCGGTTCATGACCTTGTCGAAGCCCCAGGCCGGCCCCTCCAGCCAGGGCAGGGTCAGGCCCGGCATCGCCGCCTGGGTGCGCCAGCCGGCGCGGTTCAGCGCACAGACAAGACCGCAGCGTCCGGCGGTCAGGACCATGCGCTGGGCCAGGGGCTGATCCTGGCGGATGCCGGCGCGCAAGGTGCCATGGGCCAGCCAGGAGCGTCCGCCGATCACCGGGCTTTCCACCAGACCGGAGCGGATATGGAAACCGGCCGCCGTCAGGGCCTGCTGCATCGCGCGCAGACGGTCACCCACCACGTCCGCCTGACACGGATCGGTCAGGGCCGACTGGCCGTAGGATTCCACCCAGGCCAGGATGAGGGGCAGGCCCCGCAGGGCGGCGAAGATCTGTTCATTGGGCAGGCCGGCGGCGGGGTCGTGGGCGAGCGCTTCGGCCATCCCGGCCTCCAGCTGTGCCGCCGCCTGCCAGCGCTTGCCCTGATCCCACAGGACACCGATGGGGCCGTGGGTCAGCGGCTGCATGGTCAGCAGGGTCAGCGGGGCGAGGATGGCAAGCGTCGGCAGGGCCGGCGGCGATGCGCGCAGCATCAGGCCCATCAGCCAGCGGCACAGGCAGAGCAGGCCGGCCAGGGCCACCAGCAAGGCCGCCCCCACCAGCAACCCGCCCGGCCCGCGCGCCAGCACATCCCACAAGGCCGGCACCAATGCTGGGTCAAAGGCCGGTTCGAACAGGCGGCCCGCCGTCAATATGCTGACCAGATCGGCCAGCCGCAGCAGCAGGATCAGCCAGCAGAAGATGGAAAGGCTCCAGATCGCGGCCTTGCCGGGCCGGCGGGGCCGCAGCAATGCTGCGGCGAACAAAACCGACAGTTCCAGCACGGGGCCGCGATGTTCGGGTGTCAGCATATCGCCCGGTATGGCGGGCAGGCCCAGCAGCAGCGACAGGGCCAGCAAGGCGGCCACCCCAATCAGTGCACTGCCGACGGACTTAAGCGCCATAGCGGTGCAGCCGGGCGCCGTTGGCGCGCAACCAGTCACGATGTTCGGTCACACCATCGGTCAGGCTGGCGCACAGCGCCCAGAAGCGCGCGGAATGGTTCATTTCACGCAAATGCGCCACCTCATGCGCCACGACATAGTCAAAGACCGGATCGGGCGCCATGACCAGCCGCCAGCAATAGGACAGCCGCCCGTCGGGGGAGCAACTGCCCCAGCGTGAACGGGTGTCGCGGACGGTAATGCCGGTGATGCGGGCGCCCAGGCGGGCGGCCTTTTCCTGTGACCGGGCGGCCAGCAGGCGGCGGGCCTCCGCCTTCAGGAAATCGGCCACGCGGCGGGGCACGAATTCCAGTTCCCCGCCCACGCGCAGCTCGCGTGTGCCGTCGGGCAGGGTCGCGGGCTGCGGCGTGCGGCGGCCCGTGGGGGCATGGCGGATGACATGGTCGATGCCCAGAATGGGCACGATGGCACCGGGGACGAAGGCCACCTTGTCCGGCACCGCCGACAGGCGCTGTTCCAGCCAGTCGCGGTGCCGGCCCACGAACAAATGCAGGTCCTTATCCGGTACCCGTGGGGGTGTGGAGATGCGCACAATGTTGCGCGCGGCATCCACCCGCATGGATAGACGCCGTGCCCGTGCCGATACCCGCACCTCCACCGGCACCGGCACGCCCTCCACTGCCATCAGGCGGGGCGGGGGCAGGGCCGGACGCACCCGCTTCTTCACGGGTGGTGCCTTGGGGGCCAGGATCTTGCGCAGAAAATTCAAGGCGGCCTCATCGCCATTCCGGTCCGGGGCACCGGCAACCCAACCCGTCTAAGGCTGGGTCGCCGGTGTCAATCGTCAACCCTCCAGGCTGCGCGCGATGATCTCATAGACATCGCGGGACAGGTCGGGCGTGTGGGCCACACGTTCCAGCGCCACTTTGGCCGCCGCCTGCCGTTCGCCATCATATTTGCGCCAGCGGGCGAAGGATTTGGCCATGCGGCTGGCGACCTGCGGGTTCAGCTTGTTCAGCGCGATCACCCGGTCGGCGAGGAATTCGTAGCCAGAGCCATCGGCAGCGTGGAAGGCCACGGCATTGCCGGTGAAACCGCCGATCAGGGAATAGACCTTGTTCGGGTTGCGGATGTTGAAGCCGGGATGGGACAGCAGGGCCGTGACATTGGCCAGCGTGTCGGGGCGCGACGAGGCGGCCTGGATCATGAACCACTTGTCCATGACCAAAGCCTCATCCTTCCATTTGGCGGCGAAGGCGGCCAGGGTGTCCGCCCGTTCCGGCATATCGCTGTCGGCGATCAGGGCCAGGGCCGTGATTACATCGGTCATGCCCGTGGCGGTGCGGTACTGCGCCAGGGCCAGCGCCTTGCCATCGGCATCGTCGGCGGCCAGCAGATAGGCGAGCGCGGCATTTTTCAGCGCGCGGCGGCCGATAGCGTCGGGATTGACGCTGAATTCGCCCTGTTCGGCATTGGCGCGGTAGGCCGACAGCAGGGCGTCGCGATGGGTGCGACCGATGGTGGCGCGGACCAGATTGCGGGCAGCATGGATGCCGTCCACATCAATCACCTCCATCAACTGCCCCAGATAATTCTCCGACGGCAGGGTCAGGGCCAGGGAAGCGAAGGCCGGGTCTTCGGATGCGCGGGACAGCGTGGCGCCCATGGCATCGATGAAGCCCTTGGGCACGGCCATGTCACGGCCCGCCGCCCGGTCGGCCACCAGACCCAGCAGCAGGCGCGAGGCCAGGGTCTGCCCCGCTTCCCAGCGATTGAACGGGTCGCTGTCATTCGCCATCAGGAAGGTCAGGTCGGCGTCGGAATAATCGAACGACAGCTTGATGGGTGCGGAGAAACCCCGGAACAGCGACGGGACGGGGGCCGCCGGCACGTCGGTGAAGGTGAAGCTCTGTTCCGCCGCATTCAGGGCCAGGACGCGGGTGCCGGTGGTGGTGCTGTCTTCACCGGCCAGTTTCAGGGCCTGATCCTTGCCATCCGGGCCGACCAGACCCAGGGAAACGGGGATCAGCATGGGCTGCTTCACCGGCTGCCCCGGCGTGGGGGCCAGGGTCTGGCGCAGGGTCAGGCGATAGGTGCGGCTGGCGGGGTCGTAAGCCCCCTCACCACTGACGCCCGGCGTGCCGGCCTGCGCGTACCAACGGCTGAACTGCTCCCAGTCGACGCCCGCATCCGGGTTGGCATCGCGCATGGCGGCCAGGAAATCGTCGGTGGTTACCGCCTGCCCGTCATGGCGGGCGAAATAGAGATCGATACCGCGCCGATACCCCGCCGCACCCAGCAGCGTATGGTACATGCGCAGAACCTCCGCCCCCTTTTCATAGACGGTGGGCGTGTAGAAATTGTTGATCTCGATATAGCTGTCGGGCCGGACGGGGTGGGCCGTGGGGCCGGCATCTTCGGCAAACTGCACCTGGCGCAGGCGGGTCACATCCTGGATGCGCTTTACAGGTGCGGAGTTCATGTCGGCGCTGAACTGCTGATCGCGGAAGACGGTCAGGCCTTCCTTCAGGCTCAACTGAAACCAGTCGCGGCAGGTGACACGGTTGCCGGTCCAGTTATGGAAATATTCATGTGCCACAACGGCTTCGATGCCTAAGAAATCGGTATCGGTGGCGGTGTCGGGGCGGGCCAGGATGTATTTGGTGTTGAAGACGTTGAGGGACTTGTTCTCCATCGCCCCCATGTTGAAATCGCCCACGGCGACGATGTTGAAAATATCCAGGTCATATTCCAGACCATAGACATCCTCGTCCCACTTCATGGACTTGATCAGGCTTTCCATGGCGTGGCCGCACTTGTCCTCGTTCCCCGGCTCCACATAGATGCGCAGGGTGACGTCGCGGCCCGAGCGGGTGCGGAACCGGTCCTCGATATGGACCAGATTGCCGGCGACCAGCGCGAACAGGTAGCAGGGCTTGGGCCAGGGGTCTTCCCACAGGGCCCAATGGCGACCGTCGCCAGCATCGCCCTGATCCACCAGATTGCCGTTGGACAGCAGCACGGGGTAGGCTTCCCGATCGCCCTCCACCCGCACCCGGTATCTGGCCATCACATCGGGCCGGTCCTGGAAATAGGTGATCTTGCGGAAGCCCTCGGCCTCGCACTGGGTGCAGTAATTGCCCGACGATTTGTACAGGCCTTCCAGGGCCGTGTTCTTTTCCGGGTGGATGCGGGTGACGATCTCGATCTCCACCTGATCGCCGGGCAGGTCGCGGATGGTCAGATGGTCGGGGGTAATCGCGTAGTCATCAAGGCTCAGCGGGTGGTTGCCGACCGTGACGGACACCAGTTCCAGTTCCTGCCCATCCAGGACCAGGGGGGCCCGGACCACATCCAGGTTGCGACGAAGGCCCAGGCGGGAGGTGACGAGCGTACCCCCATCGCGCAGATCGAACGACAGATCGACCGTTTCGATCCACCAGGCCGGTGCGGCGTAATCCTTCAACAGGATGGCCTTCGGCGAACCCTTGTCCATGACCAGCATCCCTAGATATCAGACGGTTTGGCGCGTCCATCCGCGCCCTGGCGGTCAGGATAGGACAATGGCAGGTGCGACAGGTGAAAAATTTCACTGTCGCGCGGCCCCCGTCTTCGTATCATCGGCGGCGACAAAGCGCCCCGGTCCATGGGGGCTGGTTTGGAGGCTGGATGTATCTGGAACTGTCGACGTCCGACGTGATCATCCTGTCTTCGGCTGCCGCCTGTCTTGTCGCCATCGTGCTGCTGGAGATGCTGCGGGTCGTCATCCCCGATGTTTATGAATGGGTGGCCGATCACGCGAAAGTGAAGCGGGAGACGCGCGAGGGGCAGGCCGCCCTGGAACGGCTGATGGCCGTCAACCGGGAGAACGCCGCGCAGCGCGACCGCCGCAGCGCCGAACGGTTCCGCATGAAGTCGCAGCTGGCCCGGCTGGAGATGACGCTGTCCGCCGTGGAGCGCGACCGGGTGGAGGTGTGGCACGAGCTGGGCCGGCAGGGCGTGGCCGACAGCCTGTACACCGCCCGCGTCGCCAACCGCATCCTGGCCGACCAGTCGGGCCGCGATTTCGACAGCGCCCCCAGCATCTGGCGCTACACCAACAATGTCCGTATCTGGGCGGCGGGGGAACGTCCCGCCCGCCAGATGCTGACTGCGGAGTTCTCGCCCGATTCGGGTTTTGCGGTGCAGGAACTGACCTTTGTCACCTCGGCGCGGAGCATGGACGGGCCATGATCGCGACCTGGATGAACCTGATCAGCCTGTTTGCGCTGGCACTGGCCGGGTCCGGTCTGGTGCTGGCGGGCCGCCGGCTGATGGCCGTGATCCGCGTGGTGGAACGCAAGCTGTCGCGCGCCGTCGATGAGAAGAACATGGTCGCCGCCGCCCTGCGCCACGCCAAGAAGGAGGATGCCGCCATCCGACAGGCGGTGGAGGATGCGGAACGCCATATCACGCAGATGCAGGGTGTCATCACCATGGCGGAAACCCGCATTGAGCGGCTGCGCGCGTCGCCCCGCCGCGTGGTTTCCATGTTGGATAGACAGTGGAACCGATTCGACCGGCTGTGGTGCGTAAAGGTCACCAATCCGTCGCTTGGCGGGGGGAGTGGCGGCGCCGGCGGCTGGGGGGATGGAAAGACACTGTACGGTTTCGCCCGATCGGGTGATGATCTTGTCAGACGGGTAGCGGCGGAATATGCGCCGGGCGACGGATTTCTGGTCGGGACGCCCATGGTCGTTGATCTGGCGGATGACGGAAGTGGGTCGAACGCGGTAGACCAGTCAAAGGGTGCTGGATGAAGGGCGGGGGAAAGATGGATTTCCAGGTGGCCGGTGAAACGCTGGACAAGGCCGAACGGACCCGGATCGCCGCCGAGCTGGGACTGCCCGTTGCCGATGCCGGTCCGCATGGCGAGGGCACGATCGTCCGGGTGATCGCCGAAGGGGCGGCCCCCGATCTGATCGCCGCGTTGCGGTCGGGCTGTGCCGCCATCGTGGAACAGGGGCCGCCGGGCACCCTGCCATCGGCCAAGCTGTCGGCGGCGCTGGCCGATGGACATCTGCTGGTCTCCCTGACCACGCGGCTGGCCTGGACGCTGGATACGGCGGCGCAGTTCTGTGAGGGGCTGCTGGTGCGTGGTCTGTTGCCGGCGGCGGTGCGCCATGATGCGGAACTGTCGCTGCATGAGGCGATCATCAATGCCGTCCTGCATGGCAATCTGGCCATGGGCGGGTCGCTGGTTGATGATCCCAGCCAGTTCGACGCCTTCTGTCAGCGGCTGACATCGACGCTGGCCGACCCGGACAAGGCGACGCGCCGCATCGACCTGTCGGCCTGGGCGGCGGATGGCAAGCTGCATATCCGCATCGCCGATCAGGGCGGCGGGTATGATCCCGACAGCATCCGCCCGCCCGTGAATGTGGAAGCCAAGTCTGGTCGTGGTCTGGAGATCATGCGCGTCATGTCGGCGGGCCTGACCGTCACCGATGGCGGGCGGACGGCTACGCTGGTCTTCATGGTCTGACGCGGCTGTCACAGGGCGCTGGTAGGGAGCAGGAATTGACCGAGTTGCGGGTTCACCAGGGCGATATCACGGCCCTGGATGTTGATGTCATTGTTAATGCGGCAGCCCCTGGCCTGGGTGGTGGCACCGGTGTGTCGCGCGCCATCCATGATGCGGCCGGCCCGGATTTGTTTGCCGCCGCCACCGCGCTGGACCCGGTGGGCCGCGGCGATGCCGGGATCACGCCGGGTTTCGCGCTGAAGGCGCGCTGGGTCGTGCATGCCGTCGGCCCTGTCTATGTCACCGGCAAGATGGGGGAGGACAAGGTCCTGGCCCGCTGTTACCGCCGTGCGCTGGAACTGTGTGTGGAGAAGGGGGGGCGGTCCATCGCGTTGCCGGCCATCTCCACCGGTGCTTATCGCTTTCCCAAGGCGCTGGCGGCGCAGGTTGCCGTGGCGACCGTGCGTGCCTTCGTCGCGGATCATCCCGATGCGCTGGATCAGGTCTTGTTTGTTGCCACGGGCGGGGACAACATTCAGGCATTAACGGCGGCGCTGACCGCCTGACCTGAAACCAGATGGGGAGGGGCGATATGCCCACTGTCGTCATTACCGGCGCCAATCGCGGTATCGGCCTTGAATTTGCCCGCCAATATGCCGCCGATGGCTGGAAAGTCATCGCCACCTGCCGCGATCTGTCCAGCCCCGGCGGGCTGGCCGATGTGGCGGGCGTGGAACTGTTCGCCCTGTCGGTTGATGACCCGGCCTCCATCAAGGCCTTTGCCGGCGCGCTGAACGGTCGCTCCGTTGATCTGCTGATCAACAATGCCGGCATCATGGGGCCGGATCTGGCCGCACAGTCCAAGGACGGTATTGATGCCGAGGGCTGGCTGGAGACACTGAAGGTCAATGGCCTGGCCCCGATCCTGGTGTCGCTTGCCCTGCGTCCGCTGCTGTCGGCGGGGGCGAAGGTGGCGACGGTGTCCAGCCAGCTGGGTTCCATCACCGAGACGGAAAGCGGGGGCATGTATGCCTATCGCGCGTCCAAGGCCGCCATCAACATGGGCAACCGCACCCTGGCCGCCGATTGGCGCGACGACGGCATCACCTGCATCGTGATGCATCCCGGCTGGGTGCAGACCGACATGGGCGGGCCGAAGGCACCCGTGACGCCGACCGACAGCGTGGCCGGCATGCGCCGCGTCATCGCGGCGGCGGGGCCGGGCGACAGCGGCGCCTTCTTCGCCTATGATGGGCGCCGTATCCCCTGGTGATAGCCAGGGTCGGGAGGTGCGGAGATGAGCGGCAATCCCATCGATTTCTATTTCGACTTCGCCTCCCCCTATGCCTATCTGGCCTCGGTCCGCGTCGATGCGCTGGCCGAACGCTGGGGCCGGGTGGTGCGGTGGCGGCCCATCCTGCTGGGGGCGGTGTTCAGGATCAGTGGCGGTATGCCCAACCTGAACAAGCCCTTGCAGGGCGACTATCTGCGCCACGACGTGCCCCGCTGCGCCCGGCTTTGGGGCGTGCCGCTGCATCAGCCCTTGCCGGCGCCGTTCCCGTCACTGGCGGCGTCGCGCGCCTTCTACTGGCTGGATCAGGTCGGTGGGGAACACAGCCCGGCGGCCCTGGCCCGCGCCCTGTTCCATGCCCATTGGGCGGAGGGGCGCGACATGGCCATGCCCGAAAATGTGCTGGATGTGGCCGCCAGTCTGGGCCTTGACCGGGATGCGGTGGAGGCCGGGATCGCGGAGCCGGCGGTGAAGGAACGGTTGCGGGTGGAGACGGAGACGGCGATCAGCCGGGGCGTGTTCGGCGCGCCGTTCTTCTTCGTCGATGGGGAACCGTTCTGGGGTGCCGATCGAATGGACCAGATCGAGGAGTGGATGCGCCGGGGCGGGTGGTAGGCCGCCCGCCCAGGGATTGCTGATTACAGCGCCTCTGCCGCGTTCTTCACCGTCACCTTGTTCTGCGCCGTGCCGAACCAGCCCAGGACGGTGTTGTGGTGGTCGATGATCTGTTCGAAGGTCAGGTCGCCCATGTCGCAGGTCGTGTGGCCATCACCGACCAGCGTGACATCGAAACCGTGGGCGATGGCGCTGCGCACCGAAGTGTCGATGCAGAACGGCGTCATGCAGCCGCCGATGATGACATGGCGAATGCCGCCATCCAGCAGTGCCTGCTTCAGGCCCGTATCCAGGAAACTGTCGCAGGTGGTCTTGTGCACCACCAGCTCGCCCGGCTGCGGCGTCAGTTCGCGGCGGATTTCCCAGCCCGGCGTGCCCTTGGCCAGACGGTGATCGTCGTCGGCGTCATGCTGCACATGGATCAGGGTGGCGCCGGCGGTCCGGGCGCGTGTCTGCAGGTCGGCCAGCCGGGCGACGACCCCGTCCAGGGCCTTGGCGGCGGCGACATTACGCGGCCCGTCGCCGGCGGGCAGGATGCCTTCCTGCACATCGATGACGATCAGGGCGGTTTCGTTCGCGGTGGGCATCTTCATGCTCCCTGTTTGGCGGGTCAGACAGGGGTAAGGGAGATTTGTTTCTGGATGATTTCAAAGGGGCCCGGACCCTTGCAGCGGAAAGCGGATGCGCTACGCTGCCCTTGCAATCCACAAGCCCTTGACGGGCAAAAAATCAAGGAACGGGACACGTGCGGATCATCGGACATTTCATGCGCGGCAGCGCCCTGGCGCTGGTGCTGGCCCTTTCTGCCGGGGCCGTCTCGGCCCAGACGGCGCCCACCAAGATTGAGCGGGTTCAGAACGGCAATATCGTCACCGAGAATATCCCCGCCGTCGATGCGGCGCTGGGTGAGCGTCTGTCGGCCTATCTGTCCGCCCGGTCCGCCGGCATGCTGGACTGGACGCCCGACGGCAAGGGCATCCTGATCACCACCCGGTTCGGGGAGACGTCACAGCTGCATCTGGTGAATGGCCCGATGATGGCGCGCCAGCAACTGACCTTTGCCGCTGAACCCATCACCAGCGCCGCCTTCAGCCCGGCCAAGGGGTCGACCGATCTGGTCTATGTCTGGGACAAGGGCGGATCGGAGAATTTCCAGTTCTTCCACCTGGATACCGCCACGGGCAAGACAACGCTGGTTACCGATGGCAAGTCGCGCAACCAGGGTCTGGTCTGGAACCACAAGGGCGACAAGTTCGCCTTTTCCAGCACGCGCCGCGACGGCAAGAACACCGATGTCTATGTCGGCGGGTTGAAGGATGCCGCGACGGTCGCGCCCTTGGTGGCGCAGACCGGGTCGTGGGGTGCCGTCGCGTTCTCCCAGGATGATGGGAAGTTGCTGGTCGGGCAGTATATCGCCATCACCAAATCGTACCTGTCGGTGGTCGATGTCGCCACGGGCCAGCTGACCCGCATCAAGCCGGACAAGGATACCATCGCCCTGACCGGTGTTGGCTTTACCCCCGATGCCAAGGGCGTGTTCCTGACATCGGACGAGGAAGGGGAGTTCAAGCGCCTGGGTCTGCATGATCTGGCGTCGGGCAAGACCACCTGGATCACCGCTGACGATCCCTGGGACGTGGAGGAGGCGGTGCTGTCGCAGGATGGCAAGCGTCTGGCCTATGTCCTGAATGAGGGTGGCTGGTCGACGGTGCGGGTGATCGACACCAAGACGCTGAAGCCGGTGAAGCTGCCCGCCCTGCCCCGGGGCATTATCGGCGGCGTGTCGTTCAGCCCGGACGGGTCGAAGCTGGCCCTATCGCTGACCACCCCCACCGCACCCGCCGACGTGCATGTCGTCGATATGGGCAAGGGCAAGGTGGAACAGTGGACCAAGAGCGAGGTCGGCGGCCTGAACACCGAGACGTTCGCCGATGCCAGCCTGATCCAGTTCCCAACCTTTGATCAGCGGCAGATCCCGGCCTTCCTGTTCAAGCCGAAGAACGCCACGGGCAAGCTGCCGGTCATCATGCTGATCCATGGCGGGCCGGAAGGGCAGAGCCGCCCGAATTTCAGCGCGACGGTGCAGTTCTGGGCCAATGAGCTGGGCGCGGCGGTGCTGCTGCCCAATATCCGTGGCTCGGAAGGCTATGGGAAAACCTATCTGGGCCTGGATAATGGCTTCAAGCGCGAGGATAGCATCAAGGATATCGGTGCCCTGATCGACTGGGTCGCGACCCAGCCCGACCTGGACCGGGACAAGATTGTGGTGGCCGGCGGTTCCTATGGCGGCTATGCCACGCTGGCGGCCATGACCCACTATAATGACAAGCTGGCCGGCGGCGCCGACACGGTGGGCATCTCCAACTTCATCACCTTCCTGGAGGCGACGGCGGAATATCGCCGCGACCTGCGCCGCCCGGAATATGGGGACGAGCGTGATCCGGAGATGCGCGCCTTCCTGCAGAAAATCTCGCCCCTGACCAACGCGTCGAAGATTACCAAGCCCATGCTGGTCATCCAGGGCTATAACGATCCGCGCGTGCCGGTGGGCGAGGCGGAGCAGATGGTGGCCGCCATCCGCAAGAATGGCGGTGAGGTCGGCTATGTCCTGGCCATGGACGAAGGTCACGGCTTCAAGAAGAAGTCGAACCAGTTCGTGGCCAGCATGGCGCAGGCGCAGTTCTTCAAGAAGGTTTTTGGGCAGAAGTAGGGTTGGTGCGGGGTGGGGGAGTACCCTCACCCTCCCAAACGCTGGCGCGTTCGGGCCCCTCCCTCTCCCGCCAAGCGGGCGAGGGGCCAAATTTCTTCCCTCGCCCACGAAAGTGGGAGAGGGAGGGGCCCATTGGCACCAGCCAATGGGAGGGTGAGGGAGCTACCGCGCCCCACCCGCCGATAACGCCGCCCTGCCATGGCCCCGCCGGGGGACCCCTGATCTTGCATTGAGGCCCTGTCGGCATTAGGGTCCCGCCGCATCGGGGGGCCGTCCCGGTGACGGTCTGCCGCCTTCCCACCCACAACGGAACGGGTAACGCGGGATGAAGTCCGCCGTCATCGTCTTCCCTGGTTCCAACTGCGACCGCGACATTGCGGTGGCCTTGGAACAGGCTTCCGGCAAGAAGCCCCACATGGCCTTCCACAAGGACAATGATCTGCCGGACGTCGATGTCATCGCCGTCCCTGGCGGTTTTTCCTATGGCGATTATCTGCGCTGTGGGGCCATGGCCGCCCATTCGCCCATCATGAAGGTGGTGAAGGAACGGGCCGCCAAGGGCGTGCGCGTTGTCGGCATCTGCAACGGCTTTCAGATCATCACCGAGGCGGGTCTGCTGCCGGGTGCCCTGATCCGCAACAAGTCGCTGAAGTACGTTTGCCGCACGGTCGGCCTGCGCGTTGAGAACAACGACAGCGACTTTACCCGCAAATATGCCAAGGGCCAGGTGATCGGCATTCCGGTCGGCCATGGCGAGGGCAATTACGTCGCCGATGACGAGACGCTGAAGCGTCTGGAAGGCGAAGGGCTGGTGGCGTTCCGCTATACGGCACTGCCGGGCCAGAGCGCCGATCAGGCGAACCCCAATGGCGCGACCAACGACATTGCCGGCATCTTCAACGCTCAGCGCAACGTGCTGGGCATGATGCCGCATCCCGAACGCGCCTTCGATCCGCTGCACGGCAATACCGATGGCCGTGCCTTCTTCGATAGCCTGGTGGAGACCCTGTCGTGAGCGCCCGCAAGGAACCCGTTGTGAACGAGGCCCTGGCTGCCGAACACGGCATCAAGGCCGATGAGTACGTCCGCCTGCTGGAAATCGTCGGCCGTCAGCCGACCTTTACCGAGCTGGGCATCTATTCCGTGATGTGGTCGGAGCATTGCTCCTACAAGTCGTCGCGCGTCTGGCTGAAGAAGTTCCCGACCACGGCCCCCTGGGTCATCTGTGGTCCGGGCGAGAATGCCGGTGTCATCGATATCGGTGACAATCAGGCCGCCATCTTCAAGATGGAAAGCCATAACCACCCCTCCTATATCGAGCCCTTCCAGGGGGCGGCGACGGGTGTGGGCGGCATCCTGCGCGATGTGTTCACCATGGGCGCTCGGCCCATCGCCAACCTGAACGCCCTGCGTTTTGGCGAGCCGGACCATCCCAAGACCCGTCAGCTGGTCGCGGGTGTGGTGTCAGGCATCGGCCATTATGGCAATTGCGTCGGCGTGCCCACCGTGGGCGGCGAGACCAATTTCCATAAGGCCTATAACGGCAACTGCCTGGTCAACGCCATGACCGTGGGCATCGCCGATCAGGACAAGATTTTCTATTCCAAGGCGGCCGGCATCGGTAACCCCGTGGTCTATGTCGGGTCCAAGACGGGCCGCGATGGTATCCATGGCGCCACCATGTCGTCGGCGGAGTTCACCGAGGACAGCGAGGCCAAGCGCCCCACGGTGCAGGTCGGCGATCCGTTCACGGAAAAGCTGCTGATCGAAGCCTGCCTGGAACTGATGAACACCGACGCCATCCAGTCCATCCAGGACATGGGTGCCGCCGGCCTGACCTCCTCCTCCGTCGAAATGGCCGGCAAGGGCGGGTTGGGGATTGAGCTGCATCTGGAAAAGGTGCCGCAGCGTGAGACGGGGATGACCCCCTACGAGATCATGCTGTCGGAGAGCCAGGAACGCATGCTGATGATCCTGAAGCCCGGTTCCGAAGACGTGGCCCGCGCCATCTTCGAGAAGTGGGAACTGGATTTCGCCGTGATCGGCCACCTGACCGATACGGGCCATTTTGTCCTGAAGATGAATGGCGAGACATATTGCGATCTGGCCCTGGCCCCGCTGTTCGACGCCGCCCCGCTGTACCATCGCCCGACCGAAGAGACGCCGGCCCAGCCGCCGCTCGACCTGGACGAGGATGAACTGTGGCCGGAAGATTTGTCGCTGGCCGATATCCTGACCAAGCTGGTTTCCTGCCCCGATCTGGCCTCCAAGCGCTGGATCTGGCAGCAGTACGATAGCCAGGTGGGTGCCGACACCCGCTTCCTGTCGGGTCAGGCCGATGCGGCGGTGGTGCGTGTGCATGGCACCAACAAGGCGCTGGCCATGTCGTCCGACGTGACCCCGCGTTACTGCTTCGCCGACCCGGTGCAGGGTGGCCGTCAGGCCGTGGCCGAGAGCTATCGCAACGTGTCGGCGGTCGGCGCCCTGCCGCTGGCCATCACCGACAACATGAATTTCGGCAATCCCGAAAAGCCCCGGATCATGGGGCAGTTCGCCGGCTGCGTCGAAGGCATGGCCGAGGCTTGCCGCGTGCTGGATTACCCGGTCGTGTCGGGCAACGTGTCGCTCTACAACGAGACCAACGGCGTTGGCATCCTGCCGACCCCGACGGTGGGTGGCGTCGGTCTGCTGGCCGATGGGCACAAGGCCGTGGGGCTGGGCTTCAAGAATGACGGCGACGTTATTCTGCTGGTGGGGGAGACCGAGGGTCACCTGGGCCAGAGCCTGTATCTGCGCGAGATCCTGGGCCTGGAAGAAGGTCCGGCACCAGCCGTCGACCTGGAAACCGAGAAGCGTCACGGCACCTTCGTGCGTGAGGCGATCCAGGCCGGCCTGATCAGTGCGTCGCATGACGTGTCGGATGGCGGTCTGCAGGTGGCGCTGGCCGAAATGGCTATGGCCGGCAACAAGGGTGCCGACCTGTCCGGCCTGGACGGCTGGCACGTGGCGGAGCTGTTCGGCGAGGATCAGGGCCGTTACGTCCTGACCGTCACCGCTGCCAATCTGGACGCGGTGGAGACCAAGGCGGCGGAAGCCGGCGTCACCCTGTCCCGTATCGGCACGGTCGGCGGCAATGCCCTGACGGGTGCGTCGGGGGCCATTATTTCGGTCGCGGACCTGATTGAAGCGAACGAGGCTTGGCTGCCGAACTATATGAATGGCAAGGTGGGGTAAGTTCCACCTCGTGACCGCCTCTTAACGTCATTCCCGCGCAAGCGGGAACCCAGCGAGAGCGGCGATAGCCGCGACATGACTCATATCGGCGCTAACCGTGCCTTTCGCTGGGTCCCCGCTTGCGCGGGGATGACGCTGAGGGTGTGGACTGGCCATTGTAAAGGACCCGACCCATGGCGATGCACGCTTCCGAAATTGAGGACCTGCTGCGCGAGGCGTTCCCCGACGCGGTCGTCCGTATCGACGATCTGCGCGGCGATGGCGACCATTACGCTGCCTATGTTGAAAGCCCCAGCTTCAAGGGCAAAAGCCGTGTGGCCCAGCATCAGGCCGTCTATGCGGCCCTGAAGGGTCGCATGGGCAACGAACTGCATGCGCTGATGCTGACCACGGCGGCACCCAAGGACGCATGATTGGCCTGCCGAACGAACCCCCTGTTAAGGGCGACGGTTCGGCGCTATATGTCGAGGGATTTCCCACGGGACCGCAGGGGCGGCGCTGTGGTGTGGACTTAAGGAACTGTGACAGATGGACCAGACGGTTGCCGAGCGCATCAAGCGCGATATCGCCGACAATGACGTCGTGTTGTACATGAAGGGGACGCCCGTGTTCCCTCAGTGCGGCTTCTCCGCCGCCGTGGTGCAGGTGTTGAGCCACCTGGGCGTCAAGTTCAAGGGCATCGACATCCTGGTCGATCCGGCCCTGCGCCAGGGCATCAAGGAATTCACCAACTGGCCGACCATCCCGCAGCTCTATGTGAAGGGCGAGTTCGTGGGCGGTTGTGACATCATCCGCGAAATGTATGAGGCGGGTGAGTTGCAGGACCTGCTGCGCGAGAAGGGTGTGGCCACCGCCGACGCCGCCTGATCCGTCAGGATTGTCAACGAAAGGGCCTTTCCGAAAGGGAAGGCCCTTTTTTGTTGCTGGTCATTTGGGGTGCGGTCCGATTTCTCTTCAATTGAGAAAATCTGCCTCCCCGGCGAAGGCCGGGGCCCAGGGGCCACGCGCCCGACGCTGGTGCTGCTGACAGCAAGGCAGGTGGGAAAGTTGATGCTTGAGGCCCCTGGGCCCCGGCCTTCGCCGGGGAGGCGATAGAGAGGTTTAAACGGGATCGTAAGAATAACTCTCTGAATCTGAACGGTTTTCGAAATATCATTGATTTCAATTTAGCAAATGATTGTATAAACTGTAATCGTTGCAATCTATTTACTATACAGCATTTCCGGATTGGTTAATATCTCGTCTCGGGGCGAATAATAATCAAGCTGGAGTTGGAAATGCGTAATGTTGCAATGATCGCAGCGTTGCTTTTGCTTGGGGTTGCTTCGGCGGGGGCGCAGGAACAGGCGAAGCCGGCGACCGAAGCCATTGTCCAGACGGCACCGGCCGACAATGATGGTGGCCGGCTGATCTGCAAGACGGAAAAAGAAACCGGGTCGCGCGTGAAGCGTAACAAGGTCTGCAAGACCAAGCAGGAATGGGACGATATGCGTCTCAACACCAATAAGCAGCTTAACGAATATTCAAAGCAGACGCCGGCGAACCCGCTGCCATCTTCGTGATAGGCGCCGAACGTTGCCGGCATGAGAAAGGGCCGCCCCGGATGGAGCGGCCCTGATTTTTGGTGCCAGGATAGCTTGGAGCCTGCCGATGGCAACCGTGGGCCTACTTGCCGGCGGCTGTCAGCACATGGTCGGTGAGGAGGCGCTCAGATAAACCATGGGCATCCCTGACCCGGAAATTTGTGGTGGTAATGACCACGACAATCTGGAGCCGGGGAAACACGGCGACTTTGTTGCCACCCATTCCGCTCATCAGCCACGCGAGTTCCGTGCCGTCCGCTGTCTTCAGACGTTTGATCCACCATAGGTAACCGTAGTCCGTCTGGTCATCGACCTGCGCCTGTGCGCTGGTCGAGGCGCGAACCCAGTCTGCGGCGATGAGGCGTTTGCCCTGCCAAACACCGTCATCGAGATAGAGTTGTCCGAGCTTGGCCAGGTCTCGGCTGCGCAATCCCAGCCCGCCGCCCGTCATGGCGTAACCGGTCGGCGTTGTCTGCCATTCCACCGGACCGAATGCGAGTGGTCTGAACAGGCGCTCTTGTGCGTAGTCTTGAATTGCCTTGCCAGTTGCGCGCTGTATGAGGGGGCCCAGGGTTGCCGACCCGGCGGTACAATAGCTCCAGCTTCGACCATGCGGCGAAAGGTGGGGGGGCGTAACCCAAGCTGGGAAGCCCTTGATGGGCAGGTCGAGGGTGAATCTCACCCAATCCTCGACCAAATACATCCGTTCCTCGTTGCCACGCGAGAATGAGTTGTTGTCGTCGCATTCCAGCAGGGAACTCATGGTGAGGAAGTCTTCGACGGTGATCTTGTCTTTCCGCGGATCGGGATTTTGAAGGGGGCTCAGTTCGGGAAAGAAGGACGCTACGGGTACATTGACGCTTGCCAGCGCACCGTCGCCGATCGCCAGACCGACGAGCATTCCAGTGACCGTCTTGGTCGCGGATCGGGTGTTCCTGAGAGCGTCTGGCCCGGCCCCATCGAAATACCGCTCGTAGACCAGCCGCCCGTCGCGGGCAATAACGACGCTGGTGACCTTCTGAAAGTCGCCTTTCTCGATCGCGGCCGTCATCGCGGCCAGACGCGCGGGATCGAAGCCGGCGGATCGCGGATCGCCCATCTTCCAGTCCTGGGCCGGCGATTGGGCCTGAGCTGTCGCCATGGCGAGGCAGCACGACATGATGGCAATCCACCGCGCAATTTTCATTTCAAGCCCCCCGCCATCGGCTGCCACTGGGCGGACCCAAGTGGCATCCCCGCTTTCCTCTGGAAAATGTAGGGAGTGAAACAAATTTCGCGGGGTGACGTTAGTCCCAATACAGCAGTCGCGGAAAGGGCCGCCCCGGATGGAGCGGCCCCTTTTGCCTTGCAGCGATGTTACAGGGCGATCAGGCCTTCTTGGACAGCAGATTGTCCACGGCGACGGCACCGGCGCCATTGGCGGCCAGAACCAGGAAGCCGCCGGCCATCGACAGGTTCTTCCAGAACATGATGGTCTGGACATAGGCCATCTGCGCATCCGTCACGGCCCAGTAATTATGGAACAGGATGGCGGAGATGACGGAGAAGCCAGCCAGCGCCAAGGCGGCGGCCCGCGTCTGGAAACCCACCACCACAAGGGCGCCACCCACCAGTTCCGTCACGATGGCGGCCAGCAGCAGCAATTCTGACGGCAGCGGCAGACCGGCGGAGCCGACATAGGCAAGGCTACCCTCCCAACCGGTCACCTTCGACAGGCCGGAAGAGATGAAGATGGCGGCCAGCAGCACACGGCCAGCGACGGGCAGGAACTTGGCATTGTTGGCGATCAGGGTGTTCATGGTCGTAAACCTTTCAGATCTCTTGTGGGAGGGGCGCCGGCAAGGGGCGCCGTCGTCTTGAGATGAAAGCTACACCCACCGAACCATTGCGACAATACGCACTGCATATGATTAATTGTCCTGAAAATCAGAACAATAAAGGCAACAAAAAAGGCCGCATCCCGGAGGATGCGGCCTGATCTGTGCCCCTTGGGGCCGAAACCGTTAGCGCGAATAGAATTCGACGACCAGGTTCGGTTCCATCTGGGTCGGGTACGGAACGTCGGCCAGGTTCGGGGCGCGCAGGTAGGTGCCCTTGAAGTTGCCGGTGTCGACGGTCACGTAATCCGGGAAGTCGCGCTCGTTCGACTGAATGGATTCCATGATGATGGCGAAGTTCTTGGCCTTAATACGCACTGCATATGATTAATTGTCCTGAAAATCAGAACAATAAAGGCAACAA
>NZ_JBMDKE010000006.1:0-190016 GCF_057809555.1 Niveispirillum sp. FG156
CACAGAACCGATAGCCCGGAAATAATAATCCCGTTAACCTGAAGCGATTGCCCTGACCCTCAAAAGGAGCTGGTCCCCCGTGAGCGGACAGTTTGCTAAGCTTGGTTCGCCCTTATTGAAGGACGACCGACATGACGGCACAGATCTGCCGCCGCCCTGCATCTGATAGGGGTGAGTTGCCGTTTCCTGGGCATGTCTATCCCCGGCTAGCTGGCACCGCGTTGTGCCGTGGCGGAACGGCAGGAGGACGGGAATTTCACCTTCGATATTCGGCACTGGTGATGCTGGTGATGCCGGCCAGAGTGACGGTCATGTCGGCAACACCATCGCCGTGCTATCCCACCACGCCGCCAACAGCCATTCGTACGGCCCGAAATAGCCCGGCACGATGGCGGGGCGGCGCAGTCTTTGATGATAGATCAGATAATGGTTCTTCAGATAGCGCCAGGGCAGAACGTAGTAATTGTGCATCAGCACCCGGTCCAGCGCGCTGGCCGCCGTCTGCACCTGTTCGGGCGTTTGCGCCTCCAGCAGGGTGCGCATCAGGGCGTCGACGACCGGCGATTTGACGCCCGCGATATTCTCCGATCCCTTGATATCGGCATCGGCGCTGTTGAAGTTGCGCCACAGTTCCGGGGCCGGGTCGCGGGCCTTGCGCAGGGCGATGGACGTGAAGTCGAACTGGAAATTGCGCAATTTCTGGCGGTCCACGGTCGGGTCGGCCACACGGCGGGTCAGTTGCACACCCATCTTCGTCAGGTTCAGGTAATAGGCATCCAGCAGCACATTGCCGTTGCCGCCCGTCACCTCCAATGTGAACGGCTCCCCCTTCTCATTGCGCAAGACCCCGTCGACATTACGCCAACCCGCATCGGCCAACAACTCCATCGCCTGGGCCAAATTGGCGCGCAGACCGCCCGGCCTGTCCGTGCGCGGCAGGTTGACCATGGGGCCGAACACGGATGGCGGCAACTGGTCGCGGAATGGCTCCAACAAGGCAAGTTCCGCCGCACTGGGCCGCCCTTGCGCCGCCAAATTCGAATTGGCAAAGAAACCATCCTGACGCTCGAACTCGCTGTCAAAGATCATGCGGTTCAGCCATTCCCAGTCATAGGCCAGGAACAGCGCCTGTCTTACCCTGATATCCTGAAATCGCGGCTGTCTCAGGTTCAGGACATAGCCGCTCATCGGGGACAGGGACCCGTTGGGCACCTTCTCCTTGATCAACTCCCCCTTCTCAAACCGCTCCCCGATAAACTGGCAGCACCAGTAGCGCATGCGGGTTTCGTTGAAGAAATCGAAATCACCCGCCCGCAAGGCCGCGACCTGCGTATCGACATCCTTGTAAAGCTTATAGACAACCTGATCGAAATTATAGCCGCCGCGCCGTGTCGGGATATCCGCCCCCCAATAGGAAGGGTCACGGCGATAGGTGATGGATAACGGGTTGGCCCGTTCGATCCGATAGGGCCCGCTGGTGATCGGCTCCTCCAGCCGCAGATCGGCAAAATCTGTGCGCGTGCCATCGGGCTTCAAACCCCATTTGGGGGAGAAGACCGGCAGGCTGCCCGCGACAAAAGACAGGTCGCGGCCAGGGCGGACAAACTCGAACCGCACCACCCGACTGTCCACCACCAGGACCCGTTTGATCTCCGCGAAATAGGATTTGAAGCGTGGGCTGGCCTGTTTGGAGGTCAGCGTGTCGAAGGAATACTTGACGTCCGCCGCCGTGACCGGGTCCCCATTGTTGAACCTTGCCTTGGGATGCAGGCGGAACTCCACCCAGGTGAAATCCGGGGCCAGATTGATATCGTCGGCCAGCAGCCCATACTGGGTATTGACCTCATCCAGGCTGTTGACCGTCAAGGTCTCAAACATCAGTTCCAGCGGGCCGGGTGCCAGCTTTCCCTTCAGATTAAAGGGGTTGAACTTGTCATAACTGCTGTGCTGCGCAATCAGCGACAAGGTGACGGAGCCACCCTTGGGCGCGTCAGGATTGACATAGTCAAAATGGCTGAAACCGGCGGGATATTTCGGCTCCCCAAACTGGGCGACGCCATGGGCGGCCAACGTGGGGGATGCGAGAAACAGGCTGGCGAACAAGGTCGCAACAAGGCGCTTCATGGTGATGACCTACAGTGACGCCTGAATCAGGCTCTGCGTATAGGGATGCTGGGGGGTGGCGATGACCTGTTCGGTGTCGCCATCCTCGACAATCTCGCCATCTTTCAGGACATAGACCCGGTGGGCCAGGGCATTGATCACCGACAGATCGTGGCTGATCAGCACATAGGCCAGGTTGTACCGGTCTTGAAGGCGACGCAGCAGGTCCAGCACCTGGTTCTGGATAGACACATCCAGTGCCGATGTCGGCTCGTCCAGGATCAGGACAGCAGGTTCCAGGACGATGGCACGGGCAATGGCAATACGCTGGCGCTGACCGCCGGAGAATTGGTGCGGAAAGGCATGCAGGACATTCTCCGACAGGCCCACCTCCTCCAGCACCCGCACGATGCGCGCCCGCCGTTCCTCAGTCGTCAGGTGCGGGAAATGCAGTTCCAGCCCCTCCCCCACCGTCTGTTCCACGGTACGCTTGGGCGACAGTGATCCGAACGGGTCCTGGAACACCACCTGCAGGCGGGCACGCAATTTGCGCCGCTCCAGCTTTGACCGCGCCGTAATGGGCAGCCCGTCAAAGATGATCTCGCCGGCCTGCGGACGGATCAGGTTCAACAGCGCCTGGGCCAGGGTGGATTTGCCCGATCCGCTTTCCCCAACCACACCGATGGTCTCCCCCGCCCGCAGGCGAAGATTGGCCCCGGCCACCGCCACAAACCGCCCCTGGCCCAGCCAACCGCGCCAGCCGGGTAACGGTTTGGGATATTCAACCCGCAACCCCTTGGCATCCAGCAGGATGGGGGCATCGGGGGCCAGCGGTTTCACCTGCCGCACGGGCAGGCTGTTCAGCAGCCGGATGGTATAGGGGTGCTGCGGCGCGGTGAAAATCACTTCCGTCGCCCCCTCCTCCACCTTGCGCCCGCGTTCCATTACGGCCACCCGCTGGGCGAAGCGGCGCACCAGATGGAGATCGTGGGTGATCAGCAGGATGGCCATGGGCCGACCCTTGGCCGCCTCCTCCGCCTGCAAATCCAGCAGCAACTTGACGATGCGCGCCCGCACCGTGGGGTCCAGCGCCGTGGTCGGCTCATCCGCGATCAACAGTTTGGGTCGGCAGGCCAGCGCCATAGCGATCATGGCGCGTTGCCGCTGCCCACCGGAAAGCTGGTGCGGATAGCTGTCGATCCGCCGTTCCGGCTCGCGCACGCCGGTGCGGGCCAGCAGTTGGATAGCCTTGACCCGCGCCTGCTGTGGCGACAGCCCTTCATGCAGGGTCAGCGTCTCCACAATCTGGCTGCCGATGGTGAATAGCGGGTTCAGGGCTGTCATCGGCTCCTGAAAGATCATGGCGACATCACCGCCCCGGATTTGCCTGATCTCTGTTTCCGACTTGGTCAGAAGCTCCTGCCCCTCCAGCCGGATCGACCCGCTGATGGTGGCATTGGCGACAAGACGCAGAATGGACAGGGCCGTGACAGTCTTGCCAGACCCGCTTTCCCCGACCAGCGCCAGCCGTTCCCCTGGATACACCTCCAGCGACAGCCCCTCCACCGCGGGTTTGGCGCCAAAGCGGATGGTGACATCGGTCAGCGACAGCAAGGGTACGCTCATCACACATCACCCCGGCCGCGTGCATGCGTATTCAGGGCCGCGCGCAACGCCTCCCCGATAAACGTCAGCAGCAACATGGTGCCGACCAGCACCGTGAAGGCCGACAGCGAAATCCACCAGGCGTCCAAATTCTCCTTGCCCTGCAACAGCAACCGGCCCAGCGACGGCGCATTGGTGACGCCAAGGCCCAGAAAATCCAGGCTGGCCAGCGCCATGATCCCCGCCGACATGCGAAACGGCAGATAGGTGATGACCGGCGTCAGGCTGTTGGGCAAGACATGGCGAAACATGATCTGCCAACTGGACAGGCCCAGGGCGCGCGCCGCCTTCACATATTCAAGCTGCCGGTTGCGCAGGAACTCCGCCCGCACATAGTCCGACACATGCACCCAGCCGAACAGCGTCATCAGCGCGAACAGCAGCAGGAAACTTTGCTGAAACAGGCTGGCAAAGATGATCAGCAGATAAAGCTCTGGCATCGCCCCCCAAATCTCGATCAGGCGCTGGGCGAACAGGTCGATCTTACCCGCGAAATAACCCTGGATGGCCCCGATCAGGATACCCAGCGCGGTGCCGAACAGGGTCAGGGCCAGGGCGAACGTCACCGAAATCCGAAACCCATAGATCAGACGGGCCAGCACATCATAGCCGACAGGATCGGTGCCCAGCACATTCTGATGATTGGGTGCGCCCGGATGGTGGATGGCGGGGGAATAATAGGCCAGCGTGTCAAAGCCGAACGGGTTGGGCGGATAAAGCGCGAAATTGCCGTCGCTGTTCAGCCGGGCACGAATATAGGGGTCAAGATAGTCAGTGGTGATCGGCAGATTGCCGCCAAAGGTCGCCTCCGGGTAATCGCAGACCAGCGGGAAATAGAACTCCCCGCCATAATAGACGACCAGCGGCTTGTTGTTCGACACCAACTCCGCGCACAGGCTGATGGCATAGAGGCTGGCGAAGATGATCAGGCTGATATAGCCCAGGCGATGACGACGGAACGCCTGCCACCAGGTGGCCGGGCGCGCGCGCGTCTCAACGGCGGGACGCAGGCGGCCCTCCCCGAACAAGGGGGCACTGGTCACCGGCGACAGGTTGATGTCGGGCGCGCTCATCGCTCAAGCCTCCTGGGCGTCGTATTTGATGCGGGGATCGGCCAGCACATAGGCGATATCGCCCAGCAGCTTGATGATCAGCCCCACCAGCGTGAACAGGTAGAGGGCACCCAGCACCACGGGGAAATCCCGGCTGACAATCGATTCATAGGAGAGCAGCCCCAGCCCATCGAGGGAGAACAGGCTTTCGATCAACAGGCTGCCGGTAAAAAACGCAGAGATGAAGGTGATGGGAAAGGCCGTGATCATCGGCAGCAGGGCATTGCGCATCACATGTTTCCACAGGATGCGCCGTTCCGACAGGCCCTTGGCCCGCGCCGTCAGAACATATTGCTTACCCAGCTCATCCAGAAAGGTGTTCTTCGTCATCAAGGTCTTGATGGCGAAATTGGACACAACCGACGCCGTCACCGGCAAGGTGACATGCCAAAGATAATCCAGCACCTTGGCACCGGGCGACAGCTCATCCCAGTTTTCCGACACCAGCCCGCGCAAGGGGAAAATGTCCCAAAAGGACCCGCCGCCAAACAGCACGATCAGCAACACGCCCAACACAAAGCCCGGCACGGCATAGCCCAGCAGGACCAGCACCGTCGTCGCCACATCGAACCGCGACCCGACCCTGACCGCCTTGGCCACCCCCAGCGGGATGGAGATCAGATAGGTCAGGATAAAGGTCCAGGTGCCCAGCGCCACCGACACGCCCAGCTTCGACTGGATCAGGCTGGCGACACTGTCATTGCGGAAATAACTGTCGCCCAGGTCAAACCGCAGGAAATTACCGACCATCAGGAGATAGCGTTCAAATGGCGGCTTGTCGAAACCGTAAAGCTGGGTCAGTTGCTCCACCTGGGCGGCGTCAATGCCCTTGCGCCCGCTATAGGTCCAACCACCTTCCGCCGGCCCACCCTCGGCACCGCCGCGCGCCGACGCGTGGTCCATCTCACCCAACGCATGTTCCACCGGCCCACCGGGCACGAACTGCGTCACCAGAAAGGTGAAGGTCAGCACGCCCAGCAGGGTGGGGATCATGATGAACAGGCGCTTGATGATATAGGGCCACATGGCGATGCCTTGAAAGCTGCCCCTTCATCGTCATCCCGGCGACAAGCCGGGACCCAGGGGCCACAGGATCAAAACCCTCCGCCATTGTCATCAGTACAGTGGCGGGGTCGGGCACTTGGCCCCTGGGTCCCGGCTTTCGCCGGGATGACGAAATTTGGTAGGTAGGGCCAACCAATCACGCCGGCGCGTAATCGCCCGCATAGGATCGCGCCTTTTCCAGAAGGCCGGTGCGCCTCCATTGCAGGTCCAAGGCACCGGGCGTATAGACCTGCGCCCCGCCGATCTGCGCGGCGATGGCCTGCAACCGGGCGCTTTCCTCGATCAGCAGGATCAGTTGCGCCGTCTTCAGGATGCCCGTGCCCCAGAAATTGGCGCCGCCATTGCTTTCCAGAAGGGCCGGCGGCGGGGCCAGCTCCGGGTGCTTGTCCAGCCGTTCCCGCACCACATCCAGAACCGTGCGCGTCCGTTCCAGATGGTTGGGGATTTCGCGGGCCAGCAGATGCCGCTGGGCCGCGACATAGAGGATCGGGAACGGCTTATGCGACAGGGACCACGCCGCCAGATGCGGGGTATGGGCATGGATCAGCGTATTCGCCTCCAGCCGCTCCTCCGACAGGATATGATCCTTATGGTCGGAGAATTTGGAGATGCTGATCTTGACTTGCCTGTCGCGCGTCCAGGGCGACGGGAACCGGACCGACAGCAGCGTGTCATGGCCCGGAATGCGGTGCGCAATGTTGAAGATCAGGCTGGCGGTCAGGGTGCCGCTATCCTTCAGGAACTCAAACGCAAAGGCCGCATCCGTCTTGGCCTGGGCCACATATTCGGACAGTTCGACATCGGTCAGGGTGTTGGACATGGTGTTTCTCCGTTATTCAGCCGCGACAGCGCGGCGCGTGTTGGGATTGGCGGGGCGCGGCAGTTTCAGATGCTCACGCAGGGTGATGCCCTCGTACTCGCTGCGGAAAATGCCGCGCCGTTGGAGGTGCGGGATCACCAGATCAACAAAGTCACGCAGACCATCGGGAAGCAGCGGTGGGATCAGGTTGAAGCCGTCGGCCCCGCCGCGCACAAACCAATCCTCGATCTGATCGGCTATCTGTTCCGGCGTGCCCAGCAGCACCCGATGGCCGCGCACGACATTGAAGCGCAGGATCAATTGCCGGATGGACAGGTTCTCCCGCCGGGCCAGCGTCAATAGCTGCTGCCAGCGCCCCTTGCCATTGGCGGGTTCCGGCAAATCCGGCAATGGCCCATCCAGGTCGTAACCGGTGAGGTCATGGCCCCCCAGTTCGATGGGGCCAGTGAAATTCACCGACGCCTGCAACGCCTCGAACTTGTCGCGGGCCTCCTGCTCGCTGGACCCGATGGCAAAGGACAGGCCGGGTGTGATTTTCAAATGGTCGGGGTGGCGGCCATATTTGGCCAAGCGCCCCTTCACATCCCTGTAATAGGCCTGGGCATCCTCCAGGAACTGTGCCGACGCATAGATCACCTCGGCATATTTCGCGGCAAACTCGCGCCCGGTATCGGAATTGCCAGCCTGGACAATGACCGGATAGCCCTGAATGGGTCGCGCGATGTCCAGAACCGTATCGACCTTGAAAAAGCGTCCGGCATGATGCACGGGATGCACCGATGTCGGGTCCAGGAAGATGCCGGCTTCCTTGTCCGGGCGATCAAATGCCCGGTCATCATGGCTGTCCCAGAGCTGGCGGGTAACGTCGATAAACTCTCCCGCGCGGGCATAGCGCTCGGCATGCTCCAACGGGTTTTCAACGCCGAAACTCTTACCCGCCCCATCCGACAGGGACGACACGACATTCCAGCCAATGCGCCCGCCTGACAGATGGTCCAGCGAGGCAATGCGGCGGGCCAGATTGAACGGCTCGTTGAAATTGGTGTTCACCGTAACGACGATGCCAATCTTGTCTGTTATCGCAGACAAGGCACCGGCCAGCGTCAGCGGCTCGAACCCCTGCCCCGCCGGTCGGCGACCCGTCCCGCGTACATCCGCCCCGCCATTGCCCACGAAATCCGCGAAGAACACGGCATCCAGCTTGCCACGCTCTGCCGTTTTCACCTGCTCTGCCCAATAGGCAAGGGAAGGATTACCGCCGCCGGGCGATTGCGGCTGTCGCCAGGCCCCCGGATGATGCCCATGGCGGGTCAGGAAGACATTCAGGATCAATTGTCGTTTCGGCGGGGCCATGGGATAGAACCTCCAGGACGCACGTCTCCAGACGCCCGCAAGGGACGCCAGGGTACGCGCCGCGATTTGGTGATATTAGGGTTTGGGCCGGGTCATTTCCCGATGAAGGCAGTGGACCATATTACAGCTGCACATGTCAATATATTAGAAATATCGCTGTCAAATTGGACACATGCAAGCCGTAGAATGGCCCTGACGATGGTTGCGTAGCGCGGATTAGGCGGAGCCGTAATCCGCGGGAAACCCCGGCCTCGCCCCGCGGATTACGGCTCCGCCTAATCCGCGCTACGATCCTACTCCGCCGCCACAGCCCGTGCGACCAACCGTTCGGCCTCCGCCAGCGGCCCTTCGACGATCCAGTCCTGGATATCGAAATCACCCGCCAGGAAGCCCCAATCGCGCAGGAAATTCTTCTGCGCCTCCAGCCCGGCGACATAGTCCGCCGTCAGGCGCGGACGCAGCGACGTGGCCAGTTTGGGGAAGGTGGCTGCCGTGATGGCAGTGCCGACCTTGGCATCCTCCTCCGCGATGGCGGCGATGGCACCATCCGGGTTCGCCACCGCCCAATCGGAAGCGCGCAGCAGAACCGACAGATAACGCACCACCAGATCGGGATGCGTGTCCAGAAACTGCCGATGCACCGTCACCGGGCGCGGCGTGCCATTATTGATCCGCTTGAACGGGTCAGACACGTCGGTCAGGCGGATCAACTCACGCAGGTGCGGTGCCCGCTCCGCCGCCAGCTTGTATCCCGACGCCTGACGCAGGAACACAGCATCCACCCGGCCCGTGGCCAGCGCCGCCAATTCGGCCGAACCGGACGGACCCGGATTGTCACCGGCGGCACGGTCGATATCGATATCGACAAACTCCACATCATCGCGCCCCAACCCCACCAGCGACAGGGCATTGGCGAAGCCATGGAAATTGGCCCCGCGCTGGAAATCGATGGTGCTGCCGACATAGTTGGGAACGGCTAGGCGTTTGCCATTCAACTGCGACAGTTCCCGGATGGGGCTGTCGGCGCGCACGACGACGGACTGGAACTCATCCACCCAGGTGATGCCCAGCACCACCGTATCGGCCCCGCGCGCCCGCGCCCAGATGGGCGGGATGTTGCCACCTTCACGGAACATGGCGGTGATGGAATGGTCATAATGGCTTTCGCGCACCGACCGTTCATTGCTGTCCCGCAGGGAATGCAGCGTCACCTCCGCCGGGTCGAACTCCGCCGCCAGCCATCCCTTCTGAATGGCCAGGGTGGAGGCGGTGGCCCCACCGCAGCGCGTGTACCAGATATCGACAGGTGTCTTGCTCATGGTTCTGCTCCTTTGGTTGTCCTCAATCGCCGAGGCCGTTAACGGCCCTAGAAGCGTGCAGTGGCTGATGCAAGGAAGGTGCGCGGCTTGCCGTACAGCTGGTTCGAATAACCGCTGGCAATCGGCAGGGCGTGGTTCTTGTAGGTCTTGTCGAACAGGTTGCTGACCGACAGGTCGAAGGACAGCGTGTCCTCGTCATTGACGGTCCAGCCGACCCGGCCATTGAACAGCGCATAGGCCTTCTGGGCCAGAAGCGGATCGGGGCTGGTGATCTGCGACGCGATGGTCGGATAGAAGTAGAATTTCGACCGCCAGTTCCCGTCCACGCCATAAGACAGGCTGCCGCCGCCCGGCAGGGCGTGGGTATAGCTGGCATTGAAGCTGGCGGTATATTTCGACGTGCGGGGCGGGCGCGCACCCAGGATGGTGGCGGTATTGCCGAAATCCTTGGTGTATTCGGCATCCAGATAGCCAGCACTGGCCGATAGGTGGAACCCGGCGAACGGCGTCGCGTTCAACCGCGCCTCCAGCCCCTTGATCTCCGCCGCACCGGCATTGCGGAACAGCACGGTGGCATTGGCCGGCAGCGGGTCGATCTGCGTCGGCACATTCACGACCAGATTGGTGTAGTCGTAATAAAAGCCGGTCAGGTCCAGCGACACGCGCCGCTCAAAGAAGTTCGTCTTGAAGCCGACCTCATAGCTGTCGATCTTCTCCGGGCTCATCACATAGATCTGGTTGACGCGGATGGCGGCGGGGCGCGACCCCGTAGCGGTCAGCGGCAACGCCAAGGTGCCCGTGCTGCCCGTGGGGATCAGGACATTGCCGGTATTGGTATACCCGCCGGGCAGCACGCCATGGGCAAAGCGGAAATAGCTGCGGAACTGATCATTGAAGATATATTCAGGCGTGATGTCATAGGTCCAGGCGCTGGTATCCTGTGTCGCGCGCTCCGTGAAGATCAGGTCGCGGGGGGCATAGCTCTGATATCCCACCTGCGGCAGATTGGCGATGAACGTCGCCTGCGTGCCGGTGATGTTGGCGGCACCATAGGTCCAGTCGAAACTGCTTTCCTCCTTCGACCAACGGACACCACCATTCACCTTGAAATTATCGGTAAAGGCATAGCCCAGATTGCCGAAACCGGCGTAATTCTTGGTTTCCTGACGGTAGATACTGTCCGTGAATTGCGGGCCGGTGCCCCAGGCATTGCCGGTGGACGTGGCCGCCCCCGGATTGCCGCGCACATAATTGGCCAGCACCACCCGGTTATCCAGCACGCCCTTGAACCCGTACAGACCGGCCAGCCAGGTCAGCTTGCTGTCATCATTGGATACGATGCGCAGTTCCTGGCTGGCCTGCCAACTGTCCGAAATGGTGTAGGTCTGACTGAACGGAATGCCATTGTTATAGAAGGCGCTGGTCGTGGGAATGGGCGCGTTGCCGGTTTCCAGCTCCTGGCTGTTATCCTCATAGGCGGTGATGGAGGTGACGGTGAAGCCCTTGCCGTCCCAGACGAATTTGGCGTTGGTGCCGCGCGCCTCCAGTTCCTCCGGCCGCAGATCATTGCTGGTCGTCTCATCCGGCGCGCCCGTGGGGAAACCGGTCGGATAGACCGAACGCCAGGCCGCCGTGCTGTTGGTCGTGACCGTGGAAGCCGCATAATTCGTGCCCTGCTGCGGGCCGGAGAAGTTGCGGCCATGGGCGTTCAGCTGGATCGATAGATCCTCTGCCAGCTTGAACAGCAACTGGAACCGACCGGCCACATCCTGCCCGCCGGGATGGTGCTTGCCGTTGAAGTTGTTCTTCTGCCAGCCCTTCCAGTCATTGAAGTAGAAGGCGCCGCGCGCGGCCACCTTATCCTCGACCACCGGCCCGCCAATTGCCCCTTCGAACAGCTTCTCCGAATAGCTGCCGATCCCGAACTTGGCATAGCCATTGCGGGTGAATTCCGGGCTGCGGGAGACGAAATTGATGGCACCGGCATTGGAATTCTTGCCCCACAGCGTGCCTTGCGGCCCGTTCAGCACCTCCACCCGCTCAATATCGAACAGGGGATAGCCCTGGTTGGCGATGCTGGCGATATAGACATCGTCGTAATAGATGCCCAGCGGGTTGATGGTGTTGTTGCCGGTATTGTTGGTGCCGATGCCACGCACAAACCAGCGGGCCCGCGACGGTCCATGCGGTTGAAACGCCTGTGCATTCGGCACGAACTGCACGACATCATTGGTGGTTTGCAGCTGGTCCGTCTTCAGCAGATCATCGCCCGTCAAAACCGACAGGGCCAGCGGCACGTCGGATGCCTTCTGCCCGCGACGCTGCGCATAGACGATGATGTCGTCGATAATGCCGGCTTCGGCCACTTCGGTGGCATCGGCAACCTGCTGGGCCTCGACCTTCTGTTCCTGGGCCAGGGCGGTGACGGGAACGGCCACCAGGGCCAGGGCGCTGACAGTGTGCAGAAGGCGGCGGGAACGGGTCATTTCATCAATCCTTGGAATTCGGTCACGATGGACGCACCCGCCCCGCCGGCGCCGACAGAGGGCGCCGCAGCGGAAATCGGGCTGCGCAGAGAAAGGGGGGCTGTGTTTCAGGGGGACCTGGCGGCGGCGCCGTGATCAGCGCGCGGTACCGGCGGTTCCCGTTCAACAGCGGTGAAATGCCCTTGGGGCCATGGCGTTCATCACATCCATCCTAGAGGATATCCGGGGGAAGGTTCGTACCCGCCACCCTCACCACAGGATGACAGATGCATGTCTAATATATTGGATGGTGCGCCGCAATAGCATCTTTGTGGAAAATGCGAAAAATTTACCACAAACAACATTTTATAAATGTGATTTTTTCCGACAACATATTGACACCACGCCGCCGCCCTGCGGGACAGAAGGCAGACAACGCAAGGACATCATCCGCTTGGCAGCCGCTGCGTATCTGCTATAATGGACACGCAATGTACAATATAATTGCATTACATCTGTTATGTTGTCATTCTCTCTACCGACACCGCCAAGGCCGAATTGGTGAGCCGCGGCGGTATCCGATGGAGATGGATGATGGTTGAGTTCCACTGGCGCCTGCCCACGCATGGCGACCGCGCCGATGTCTCCCTACCCCATGACACGCGTGGCGACTGGGGTCCGCTGAAGGCGGGCAATCAGGCGCCCGGTCTGGTGCAGGGGCAGCCGGACGGCGTTCCCTATCACGATCATCTGCTGGAAATTGCCCGTGCCGCCGAACTGGCGGGCTTTGATGGCGGGCTGGTGCCCTCCTTCCCCAATACCGACGATCCCTGGGTGATCAGTGCCGCCATCGCCCGGCGGACCAAAACCTTCAAGTTCATGATCGCCTTTCAGCCGGCCTGGATCGACCCGGCCTATGCGGCCAAGGCGGCGGCCAGCCTGCAGCGCCTCTCGGGTGGGCGGCTGAATTTCAACATCATCACCGGCGGCGGCGGTCCGTCACAGCTCTGGTGGGGTGACCGTATCGCCCATGATGACCGCTACAATCGCACGACCGAGTTCCTGGACGTGTTCAAGGGCCTGTGGGACGGCAAGCCCTTCTCCTACCAGGGTAAGTTCTTCCAGCTGGACAATGCACAGCTGCCCGCCCCCCTGGCCGGACAGGCCTTCCCCAGCCTCTATTTCGCTGGTTCGTCCAACGCCGCCTTGGAGGCGCAGGGCAAACATGCCGATTTCAACCTGACCCATATGGAACCGCTGGAAAGCCTGCGCATCAAGTTCGACCGCGTGCGCGAACTGGCCTCCAAGGAAGGGCGCAAGGTGAAGCCCGCCGTGCGCTTCAACATCCTGGCGCGTGAGACCGAAGAGGAAGCCTGGGACGAGGTGCGCCGCGCCTGGGCCAATGTCGATTGGGATGAACGTGACCGGCAGTTGAAGGCGCGTGGTCGGGGCGACGGCATCGGCTCTCCTCTGCCCCCGCACCTGATCCCGTCGCGCGACAAGGACCCGAAGGATCTGCAGATCGACGGCTTCTTCTCCGGCCTGGGCGTGCTGGGCGGTCAGGGCACGCCGCTGGGCGTTGTCGGCTCCTATGAAACGGCGGCTGAACGCATCGACACCCTGATCAATCTGGGCGTCGAAGGCTTCATCCTGGCCGGCAGCCCGCATCTGGAAGAAGCCTACCGCATCGGCGAGGAAGTGATCCCCCTGGTCCGTGGCCGCAAGGCCCGCTTCGCCGAAGCGGCGGAATAGGCGTCGCGTCCCCCTCCTCGTCATCCCGGCGACAAGCCGGGACCCAGGGGCCACTTGCACAGACGTCAACGCGGCGTTGATCAACGCTGCTGCAAGGTCCGACTTGGGACTCCTGGGTCCCGGCTTTCGCCGGGATGACGATATAGCGCTGGAATAAGTCTTTCCCCCCAAGGAAATATCATGGCGACCACCAAATCCTTCCTGGCCGCCTCGCCCCTGCTGCGCCTGCTCGCCATTTACCGCGAGATGCCGATCCGCTTCACCCTCACCGCGTTCCTCTACGCCATCGTCAACGGCTCCCTGGCCTGGCAGCAATGGCTGATCGGCCATGCCGTGGACGAGGTGCGCAATGGGCAGGTGGTGGTGCGGACGGCGGATGGCGGCCTGGATTTCGACCGAGCCTGGTTCTGGCTGGCGGCCCTGATCGGGCTGGCCGGGGCGCGGGCCATCGTGCAGTACGGGGCGGGCGTCCTGGCCCTGATCATCGGTCAGGAACTGCTGACCATCATCCGCGAGCGCATCCTGGCGCAGGTACAGCGTCTGGACCTGACCTATCACTGGCGCCACGGTATTGGTGAGCTGATCACCCGCACCACCCGCGACAGCGACAAGGTGCGCGACGCGCTTGTCGGCTTCTGGCGACAGGTGGTGGAGACGGGCATGATCCTCATCGCGTCGGTCTCCATCCTGTTCTGG
This sequence comes from Niveispirillum sp. FG156, assembly GCF_057809555.1. Classification (NCBI taxonomy): domain Bacteria; kingdom Pseudomonadati; phylum Pseudomonadota; class Alphaproteobacteria; order Rhodospirillales; family Azospirillaceae; genus Niveispirillum; species Niveispirillum sp. FG156. The sequence continues at coordinate 14,351 of NZ_JBMDKE010000006.1, forward strand.
TACGCGCCGACCCTAGGCATTGTGCCCTTGGCAGCCATGCTGACGGGCCTGACGGTCCTGCTGCGGCAGACGGACCGGTTGGTCGCCCTGGACCGCGTGGTGGGAGAGGCCTATGACGCCGTGAACCAGGATCTGTCGGAAGGCATCAATGGCGTGCGCGTGGTCAAGGCCTTCGGGCTGGAGGCCACCCGCATCGACCGGTTCCAGGCACAGGTGACGCGCTTCACCGATGCCGCCCGCGACGCGCTGTCCTACGCCACCCGCAACATTCCGGTGCCACAGACCATCGTGGCCCTGTCCCATGTCTGGGTCCTGGGCTACGGCGCGCTGCTGGTGGGTGCCGATCAGTTGACGGTGGGCGCGCTGGTGGCAGCCCTGCTGGCGGCCAATACGCTGGTCCTGCGGGTTGAAAGCATCGGCACCATCATCCAGACTTTCGCCGATGCCCGCGCCTCTGCCGCCCGCATCTGGGAACTGCTGGATGAGGAACCGGCGATCAAACCCGGTGACCGGCTTCTGGCCCCAGGCCCCCTAGGTTTGCGCCTGGAACGGGTGCGGCTGGCGGCCCCCGGTGGTGGGCGCGATATCCTGAACGACCTGTCATTCCGGGCCGCACCGGGGGAGATTGTCGCCATTGTCGGCAATACCGGATCGGGCAAAAGCGCGCTTCTGTCCCTGCTGCCGCGTCTGGCCGATCTTGATGGTGGCTCCATCCTGGTCGGGACCGACGCACGCGGCTGGACCGACATCCGCGCCCTGGATACCGGTTCCCTGCGCCGGCAGGTGCATGTGGTGCCGCAGGAAAGTTTCCTGTTCTCCGACAGTCTGGCCGCCAACCTGCGCTTCGCCCGACCAGAGGCAACGGAGGACCAACTACGCCAAGCCCTGGCCCTGGCTGCGGGTGATGAAATCCTGGACCACCTGCCCGACGGGTTCGACACCAAGCTGGGCGACCGGGGCGTCACCCTGTCGGGCGGGCAGCGTCAACGGCTCTGTCTGGCCCGCGCGTTGCTGTCGGGTGCCGCCATCCTGGCGCTGGATGACGCGACCAGCGCCCTGGACGCCGCCACCGAACGGCGAGTGCTGGAGAATATCAGGGGCCTGCGGGACCGGGGCTCCCCCGTCACCTTGCTGGTCGTATCCTCCAAACTCTCCACCATCCTGATGGCCGACCGCGTGCTGCTGCTGTCCGGCGGGCGCATCGCGGCCAGCGGCACCCATGCCGAACTTTCGCAGAACAGCGCCGCCTACCGTGATCTGATGGGGATCTGACGATGCCACCCAACCGCAGCCTGAAGGCCCTGTCCGATATCGAGATTGAGGAACATCTGGCCAAAACCTCGCTCAACCGCTCCATGGCCAGACGCCTGCTGCCCCTGCTGGCCCCCGTCCGCCACCGCATCGCATCGGTGATCGGGATTGAGGCGCTGCTGGCCATGGCGGTGTTCCTGCGTCCCTTCTTCATCGGCTATGTCATCGACCATGGATTCATCAAAACCGGCGATCATTGGCAGACCGAAACCCAGGTTGTGCTCTGGGCCGCCCTGGGCCTGTTCGCCACCTGGACCGTACGTTTCGCACTGGGCGGCCTGTCGCGCTATCTGGCCAGCACGGCGGCCCTGCGGGTGCTGAACGGCCTGCGCATCCAGGTCTTCGCCCATGTCCAGGGGTTGAGCGTCGGCTATTTCGACCGGACCAAGGCGGGCCGCATCATTTCCCGTGTCGACCGCGATGTCGACACACTGGAACCGCTGCTGATCCAGGGGCCGCCGGAACTTTTGTCGGCCCTGCTGCGCTGTGGTCTGGCCGGGCTGCTGCTCTGGTCAATCAGCCATGACCTGTTCCTGTCGCTGGCCGCCATCGTGCCGGTGCTGGTGGCTGCCACCTGGCTGTTCAAGCATATTTCACAAAGCCGCTGGGCACGGGTGGCAGAGGCGCGCAGCCGCTTCACCGCCCATCTGGTCGAAAGTGTTTCCGGTGTCCGCCTGATCCAGCAGATGGTGCGGGAAAAGCAGAATTGGGACCGCTATTCCTGGCTGGTGCGGGATTTCTCCTGGGCGCTGGTCAGCGGCAATATCAAGACCGGCTGGTTCGCCCCCTTCACCGCCCTGCTGACCACGACGGGCATGGCCATGATGCTGGTGGTCGGCGCGCGCGGCATGGCGTTGGGGGAGATCACGGCGGGACAGTTGGCGCAAAGCCTGTTCTTTGTGTTCCAATTCCTGGGCCCGTTGCAGGAACTGAACGACCTGTTTGAACGCTATGCCAATGGCTCCGCCTGTGCCCAGCGCATTTTCCTGACGCTGGATACCAAGCCCGACATCGTGGACGCCGATGATGCCATCGACCTGCCCGCCGTGCGCGGTGATGTCGGCTTTCACAATGTCCGCTTTGCCTATGATCCGCGCCGTCCCGAACCGGTGATCCGGGAACTGGACCTGCATATCCAGGCGGGCGAGGTGCTGGCCATTGTCGGCCCCACCGGCCATGGCAAAAGCACCCTGGTACAGTTGCTGACCCGATTCTATGACGCCAATGGCGGGGCCGTCACCATCGACGGCCATGATGTGCGCCGCCTGTCACAGCGCAGTCTGCGCCGACATGTCGGCGTGGTGTTGCAGGATAATGTGCTGTTCGGCGGCACCATCCTGGACAATCTGCGCCTCGCCCGCCCCGACGCCACCGATGCCGACCTGATCGAATCCGCCCGCGATTTAGGCGCGGATGAGGTGCTGGAGGCGCTGCCACTGGCATATCACACCCAGGTCGGCCCCATGGGCAGCCATCTCAGCCTGGGCCAGCGGCAGTTGGTCTGCCTTGTCCGCGCCTATATCGCCGATCCCGCCGTACTGGTGCTGGACGAGGCGACATCGGCGGTGGATGTCCATACCGAACGCCGCATCCAGCGGGCGCTGCGCCGCCTGTGCGAGGGACGCACCAGCATCATCATCGCCCACCGTCTGGCCACCATCCGCGACGCCGACCGCATCGCCGTCATCCGCCAGGGCCGCGTCGTGGAAATCGGCAGCCACCAGACCCTGATCAATGCCGGCGGCGCCTATGCCGGCCTCTATCGCGCCTATGAAGCCAACACCGCCGTGCCTGCGGCGTAAGTAGGTCAGGTCGAGCGCGATGCGCGAGCCCTGACAGAAAAGGCCGTCAATCCTTGCCTGTCAGGGCTCAGGCTCTCGCCCTCGACCTGACCTACGATTTCCCACTTTCCCCCCTTGTGCCCAGCTGTCCAATATATTAGAAATTCATTCGTTAAGTTGCCATCTCGCATACTCCCGCGCCCGCCCTTCGTCCGCACCCATGCCGACGTCGCCGGCACGCTTGCGCCCGCCTCCCCCCCCAAAAAAGGAAACACCCATGCCCGACATCCACACCCCGGCCACCGCAGCCGCCAGCACCCTGGACAAGATCTGGTTCACCCGCTGCCCCGTGCCCACCGCCACCGGCCTGGCCTACAAGCTGGGATGGCTGGGCGAGGAGTTCACAGGCGACAGCATCGACCTGGAAACATTGCAGGAAACCGGGCAGCAGCAGCTTCGCCGCCATCATTACGACCATGCCCTGACCTCCCTGATCCGGGAGGGTGGCAATATGTTGGCGCTGGGTGCCCGTGCCCAAGGCGCGCCGACCCGGCTGATCGGCCTCACCTGGATCGACGAATGGCAATCCATTCTGGTGCGTCCCGACAGCGGGATTACCGAGGCCAAGCACCTGAAGGGCAAGCGTCTGGCCCTGCCTTCCTACAATGACAACCCCATCCCCGACCATGTGCGTGGCACCTCCATCGCGCGCGGCATGTCCCTGCATGGCTACAAGGGGGCCTTGTCGTTCGCGGGCCTGACCTTTGACGATGTGGAATTCGTTGAGGTGGCGTCGGGCCGTGCCAATGGCCGTGGGACTGATCTTGCCGGCGGCAATGATCCCCGTGGCGAGAGTGTCCGCGTACTCTGGGCGCTGGATGCGCTGGCCGCCGGTAAGGTGGACGCCGTTTATGTGAAGGGTGCAGCCGCTGTCGACGCCGCCCGTCAATATGGTGTCGTGGTCGGCATCGATCTGGACCGGCTGCCCGAACGCCGTTTCCGGGTGAATAATGGCACCCCGCGGCCCATCACCGTGAACAACCACCTGCTGGAAAACCATTTCGATCTGGTGGTGCGCTTCCTGGCACAGACCCTGCGCGCCGCTGACTGGGCCGCCGGCAATCTGGACGGGGTGAAGGACATCCTGCAGGCCGAAACGCGCGGCAGCCGCGATGCCGTGACCGAAGCCTATGGCCCGGACTTCCATAAAAGCCTGCATCCCGACCTGTCAGAGGAACGTCTGACCCTGTTCGAACAGCAGAAGAAGTTCCTGTGGGTCCATGGTTTCCTGGACCATGATTTCGACCTGCGCGCCTGGGCCGACCCGCGCCCCCTGGAAGCGGCCCGCAAGCTGCTGGACAGACGGGCGTGAACGAAAAGGGGCCATCCACCGGATGGCCCCTAACTGTTTCGGGCGATGGACGCCGCTGTTATACTGACCCTGTCAACGCCCCCATTGTGTCCTGCACCTGTCATGGCCTGTGCAACACGCACCATTTCGATGTTTCACAGCGTTGCGCGGAACCGACCGGTCGTCGGCGGACGGCCCCGCGCATCCGATGTCACGCGGGCACGAACCGCCCCTCCGCCACGATCCGTTCCAACGGAAGGCGGTCGGTCAGCACTTCGCGTGCCCGGTACTTCTCCGGCAATTCATCGGCGGCCCCGCGCCGCCCGATGATGATGGCGACATTGATGCTGTAATCATCGGGAACGCCCAGCGCCACCTTGGCATCGGCCCGGTTGATGCCGCCCACGGTGCGGGTGTTCCAGCCCAGGATGCTGGCTTGCAGCGACAGGCTGAAGGCGGCGGCACCGGTATCAAAAGCGTGCGAGGTGCTGTCATGCCATTCGCCGTTCCGCTCGAACCGCTTTTCCGACAGGACAAAGACAATGGCCGCCGCCTTCTCCGCCCATGGGCGGTTGGTCTCCGCCAGCAGGTTGAGGAACAGCGGAAAATGGTCGCCCTCACGCCGTGCATAGACAAAGCGCCATGGCTGCTGGTTAAACCCCGACGGCGCCCACCGCGCCGCCTCGAACAGGGTCAGCAGTTCCGCCTCGCTGATCGTCTCCCCTGTCAGCGACCGGGCCGACCAGCGTTCCAGGAAAAGCGGGGAGACGGGATGCGCAGATGTACGAACGGTGTTCGACATGAAATGGCTCCAAGGATGGGGAATGCGGCGGTGGGCGGCTTGAAAAACCGTGGCCGGCTGGGTAAACCGCAAGGCGGATCAAAGGTCGGGATCATGTCGCTCTATTGAATGGACGTTATAACATACGTCCGTAAAATATAGTGGACGTTTTTGCATCCTGTGCCATGCTGCCAATACAACCCTTACTGCGTGGAAGGCTGCGCACCATGGCCAAGGACGAGATGCTGGACGACGCGTTGGAAGCCGTGAAGCCCGACACCAGTGCGGATGAGCTGGGGGAGCTGATCGGTGCCAACCTGAAGCGCATCCGCACTAAGCGCGGCTTGTCGCTGGAGGCGCTGGCCAAGGCCGCCGGCGTCAGCCGCGCCATGATCGGGCAGATTGAGACGGGCCGATCCATGCCGACCATCGGGCTGTTGTGGAAGATCACCTCGGCGCTGGACATCCCCTTCTCCACCCTGATGGGTGGGGGCGAACGCGCCAACCTGCGCGTGATGCGGGCGGGCGATGCCAAGCTGCTGACCTCCAAGGATGGCAGCTTCACCTCACGCGCCCTGTTCCCGTTCGAGGGCGAGCGCAAGACGGAATTCTACGAACTGATCGTGAAGCCGCGCAGCCTGGAAAAGGCCAGCGCCCATGCGCCCGGTACGGTGGAAAATATCGTGGTCACCAAGGGCCGCATCGAAATCAGCGTCGGGACGGAGCATGTCACCCTGGATGCCGGCGACGCCACCTGGTTCAACGCCGACCTACCCCATTCCTACGCCAATCCCGGCGATGAGGAAGCGGTGATGTACATGGTCATCACCTATGCCCAGTCGGTCGGGTGAAATCTCGAACATCCATCATAACATCGATATGTAAAATATATTGACACACCATCCGCGATGGTGTGAATTTAGCGGACAGTTTCTCCAATATAACGGAAGCCACGCCGGAGGTCCAGGGGACCGGGGGCGGGCCGCATGGAGTGTCCGCGATGAGCATTGAGTTCTATTGGCGCCTTCCGCCCCAGGGTGATGGCCGCGCCGCCGACCGCCGGGACTGGAACCGGGGCGACTATGCCCACCCCGCCGGTCACCAGCGGGACTTTGCCCGCACCGGCACGGGCCGCGACGGCTTCACCTATTACGACCTGCTGGTACAGGTGGCGCGCGCGGCGGAGCTGGCGGGGTTTGACGGCCTGTCCATCCCGCAGACATCGGGCGGCGAAGAGCCGCTGATCGTGGCCGGATCGCTGGCCAATGAGGTGCGGCGGCTGAAGCTGCTGCCCTCTTTCCCGGCCCAGTTCATCGCGCCTGTCTATGCCGCCAAGATCGCCACCAGCTTTCAGCGCCTGACCACGGGCCGGCTGGCCTGGCATCTGCATATCGATGATGGCGAAGACGGCGCCTGGCATGGCCGCAGCCGGTCGCGCGAAGAACAGGTGGCCCGCACGGGTGAGTTCCTGGACATCGTCAAGGGCTTCTGGAATGAGGCGCCCTTCGATTACAAGGGTACCTATTACGAGGTGGAAAAGGGCGGCTTTGCCGGTCCGCTGGCCGGACAGAAGCTGCCGGAAATCCATCTGTCCGGGGATACGGAGGGTGAGTTGGCCCTGGCCGGACGCCATGCCGATGTCTATCTGCTGACCCCGGCCCCGCTGGATGAACTGAAGGCCCGCATCGCTGATGTACGTGCCCGCGCCGATGGCCGGGATGTACGGTTTGCCCTGGCCGCCGACATCATCACCCGCCATTCGGACGAGGCGGCATGGGATCATCTGCGCCGGCAGTGGGAAGCCGCAGGCCGGCGGGTGCAGCGCCTGTCGGGCGAACCCGCCGACCGTCCCGGCTTTGACAGTTTCCGGCGCAGCGATGATCAGTGGGCCGGCTTCGCCGCCCTGCGCGGCGAAGAAGGTGTGGGTCTGGTCGGGTCCTACGACACCGTGGCCGCCACCATCGCCGATTACGCGCGGGCCGGGATCGACCGCGTCATCCTGGGCGCCAACCCGCATCTGGAAGAGGCGTACCGCGTGGGTGAGCATGTGATCCCCCGCATCCGCGCCCTGCTTGACACCGCCAAGGCCGCCTGACCTTCGTTTTCTGGAGAGAATAATGACCGACACCGTCGCCACCGGCCTGACGGCCGAACAGCTCGCCTTTGTCACCCAGGCGCAGAAGGATGCGCGCAAGGCTTTCCGCGTCCTGCGGGAAACCCGCACCATCTCCCCGTCCGGCACCGTCGGCTTCATCATCCGCATCCCCGACAGCCAGATCCTGGTCAATCTCAACTATGCCGGCCCCTGGGGCGACGACCTGGACGAGGTGAAGACCAGCGTCGTCGGCTTCGACGGCACCGTCTATCTGGGCAAGAGTGCGAGTCCCGGCGGCGGGCGCTATACCAAGCTGTTCCGCACCCATGATGATGTCGTGGCCATCAGCCATGTCCACACGCCGAGCCTGGGGGCCTATTCACAGGCCCATGCCGAACTGCCGCTGCTCTATGTGCCCAACCGGCGCTTCCGCAAGACGGCAAGCCTTCCCGTCTATATCAACCGCCGGCAGCCGGAGGTGGATTTTATCCTGGACAGCATCGCCAAGGATACGGAAGTCCCCGGCATTATCGAGGCCAATGGCGGCGCCACGGTGTGGAGCCGGAAGGGCATTATCGATCTGGCCAATACCATCCTGCTGCTGGAGGAAGGGGCGAATTTCCAGATCCTGGCCGCCGCTGCCCTGGGCGGGTCAAAGCCCTTCGGGCCCGGCGTGTTGCAGCAGCAATGGCGCATGGGCGGCCTGATCCCGTCCACTGCCACCGTGGATGATGATGGCACCATCCACCAGGCCGCAGCGGAGTAACGCTTCGCTCATCCGCGCTACAGCATTCCATACTGCTTCAACCGGTGCCGTAGAATGTTGCGGGTGATCCCCAGCAGCTTGGCGGTCTGCAGCTGATTGCGGTGGCAATATTCATACGCCGCCTGAAACAGCTTGGCCTCGACCAGCTCATACAGGTTCTCCGCCCCGCTTTCGAACAAGGGCAAAAGGGCGGCATCAAAACCAGGGGGGGCTGCTTCCTGGGTCAGGGGCGTATGCGATGCCTCCATCAGCATACGCTGTCCGGGCAAATTAAGATCGGTCGGCCCGATCGCCTCCCCATTCATCACCAGCAAAGCGTGGTGGATGACATTCTCAAGCTCCCGGATATTGCCGGGCCAGGCATAGGCGGTCATCAGCCGTTCGGCGGCAGGTGACAGCCCGACGCTGCGCATGCGCAGACGGTCGCCGTAAAGCTTCAGGAAATGCCCAGCCAGCGGTAGGATATCAGCAGGACGTTCACGCAGCGCCGGCACCCGGATCTGGGCCACATTCAGGCGGAAATACAGATCCTCCCGAAACCGCCCGGCCCGCACCGCACCTTCCAGATTGACATGGCTGGCAGCGATGATGCGGACATCGATGGGAATGGCGGTGCGGCCCCCGACGCGCGAAATCTCCCGCTCCTGCAGGACCCGCAGCAGCTTTACCTGCATCGACAAGGGCAGGTCGCCAATCTCATCCAGGAACAGGGTGCCATGCTGCGCCGCCTCGAACCAGCCACGCTTGGCGCTGACGGCCCCCGTAAAGGCTCCGCGCTCATGGCCGAACAGCTCACTCTCCACCAGATTTTCCGGCAGGGCGGCGCAGTTGATGGCGATGAAGGGCCGGGCGGCGCGCGGGCTCAACCGGTGCAGAAGACGGGCGACCAGCTCCTTGCCGGTCCCCGTCTCGCCCGCCACCAGCACCGTCGCCTCCGACGGGCCGATCCGGCCAATACGTTCATAGAGCTGACGCGACGCCGGGTCTTCGAACACGACGGCGCTGGCCCGGATGCTTTGCGAGTGAAAGCCCGGACTGTCGAAGGTCATTAAACCGGGCGGTCCTTCCCGCCCGCCAGGTTGCAGCGCCATTGCGTTCCCTTTCCCGTACCGGACAGCAGGGGAAATTCCCTACTCTTATACTTCGGATTTTAAGGGGCGCAATGAGCCATGTCAAATAGGGAATTATGTAAATATACAATGTATGAATGTATATTTACATAACCCTATCATGCCTCTCCCCGCCAATAGCCTTCAAGGCCAAGACTTTTCAATGCTTTGCCGGCGAAGGACGGCGCAAAAAGGGTGGCGGCATCAATCCGCTGGCGGATCAGCTTGTTATCCAGGGCGTATTGCACCGTGTCCTGATAGCGTTCGGCAATATCGGGGGCAAACAGAGGCGCCCAACGCTGCCGCCATGCGTCACCCTGCTCATCATAGGTGCGGTTCAGCACGCTGCGCGGCGTCCCGGTCCGGCCCTGGAATTCCAGGTACTTTTCCTTGTTGGCGGGGTCGGAGGCCCAGTGCGCGGCCTTGATATAGGCGGTGGTGACAAGCTGGGTCAGTTCCGGCTGGCTTTCGATGAAGTCCTTCCGCCCGAACATTTCCGTCCGCATCTTCCATTCCGGCCCCTGCCCCTTGCTGGACCAGAGGATGCGGGCCACGCCCTTTTCTTCCAGCAGATAGGCGTCGGTCATGGTGAACAGCCCGTCGATCTTGCCCGCCGATACGGCAGCAGCCCCCGTCATCGGGTCGATGTTCAGGATGGTGAGATCGGATGGTGACAGGCCGCGTGCCGCCAGCAGCCGGAAAAAGGGAATTTCCCAGGGCCGCCCACGATGCACCGCGATGCGCTTGCCCTTTAGGTCGGCCACATCCTTGGCCGTGGACCCTGCCGGCACCACCAGGAACGTATCGCCGCTGCCGCCCATGCCGTTGGGCACCAGCAGCCGTGTCTGCACGCCATTGGCATTGCAGATGATGGTGGGCAGATCGCCATAGGAGGCAAATTCCAGGGAACGGTTGGCAAACCCCTCATTGATCTGCGGGCCCGTCGCCTTGTGCGACACGGCAAACGGCTCCAGCGCTACGCCGCGTCTGTCCAGCTCCGCCGCCAACCAGCCCTGATGCGCGATGACGGCGGCATAGCCGGTCAGTTGCAACTGGCCCTGGGCGAAATTCACGCCGCCGGCGATGCGGATGGATTTGGGCAAGGCCTGCGCGCGGGTGACGATGGCAGGTGCGGTAACGGCAGCCAATCCGGCGACACCGGCCTTCAGCAGGAAACGGCGGTTGATCATTTGTCCGGCCTCCTTACGCCGCAGTTCGGATGCGGGCTTGGACCTCGGCCAGCGGGCGCGGGTCGATCCAGTCATGGATGTTGAAGTCCTGATCCAGCGCCCCGATGGAGGCGATGTAATCCTTGAACACACCCAGGCCCTTGATGCTGTCCTCCGACAGTTCCACCGACAGCGACCGGTGCAGCTGTTCGCCATAGGCGCGGCGCAGCCAGCGTTCCGACCACCCCGTCTCCCGCGCCACCAGCGCCGTGGCATCGTCGGGATGCAGCGCCGCCCATTCGCCGGCCTTCACCACCTGACGCAGAAACCGGGTGACGATCTCGGGATGGTTCTCAATTGTCTCCTCGTTCACGGTCAGCGGACGCGGGGTGCAATTGGACACGCGGATAAAGGGGTCAGGATGGAAACCCAGATCAAAAATGATCCCGGCGCCCAGCAATTGCGTCACCTCCGCCCCGCGCACATCCTTGACGTAAACGGCGTCCACCTCGCCCCTAACCAGGGCATAGACCTCGTTAGTGTAGGAATGGCGACGGCGGCGACCGGCGAAGGTCACCGTGGCGTCCGGTGCGCGCGGATCATTGGCCAGCGGCACCGCCGCATCGGCCAAGTCCTGCAACTCGACATCCCGGAGGCTCAAGCCTTCCGTATCCAGCGCCACGGTAAAGGCCCGCAGGGCGGAGATACGGTTATGATCAACCAGACTGCCATGATGGGGGATGCCCACCCGGCGGCCACGCAGATCACGCACCGAACGGATGCCCGATTGCGGCAGAGCAATGATGGCTTGATATTCATCGGTCCAGGTGATGCCGATCACCTTGGTCCGCACCCCCTGCCCCCGCGCCCAGATGGGCGGAACCGATCCGCCCTGGCGGAAGGAATGGCGCAGGGAGTGGGTGAAATGGGATGCCTGCTCCGTCGGGTCGGCAGATTCCCGCAACGCCTTGACGATGATGCCATCGGGGGCGAATTCCTGCTCGAACCAGGCGAACTGTGCCGCCAGCCCGAACGGTGTGGGCACGGAGCAGCGGGTGTACCAGAGCGTATCAATATTGGCCGGGGCGGCAATGGTCATGATCGGTTTCCTGAGGAGGGCGTGCGGCGTTAGCCGGCATGCAGCAGGGAAAGGATTTCGGCCTTCAGCGGCGTCAGGGCCGGATCGGCGCGATCACGCGGATGGGCGCTGGGCACATGCAGGATGCGGGCGATACGACCGGGCTGCATGACCACAATGACGTCGCCCAGGAACAGCGCCTCATCGACATCATGGGTCACCATGATCATGGTGCTGCGCTGGGCCAGCCAGATGCGTTGCAATTCCGATTGCAGACGCAGCCGGGTCAGGGCGTCCAGCGCCCCCAGCGGTTCATCCAGCAGCAGCACCTGTGGCTGCGGGGCCAGGGCGCGGGCAATGGCGGCCCGTTGCGCCATGCCGCCGGAAAGCTGATGTGGAAAGGCCTGGGCAAACCCGTCCAGCCCCACCAGGGTCAACAGACTGGCCACGCGCGCCCGTTTGTCCGCCGCTGCCTCGTCACTGTTGGACAGGGCCAGCAGCACATTCTGTTCAACGGTGAGCCAGGGAAACAGCCGGTGATCCTGAAAAATCAGGCCCCGATCCAGCCCCGGCCCGGCCACCGGCACCCCGTCCAGTAGGATATCGCCGCTATCCTGCTGCTCCAGCCCGGCGATCAGGCGCAGCAAGGTGGACTTGCCGCAACCGCTGGCCCCGACGATGGAGACGAACTGTCCGGGCGCGATGGTCAGGCTGACATCCTCCAGCACCGACAGTTTGCGGCCGTCGATATCGAAGCCTTTATGCACGTGCCGGATGGCAAGACCACCCGTGGCGGGCGCGCTGTCCGCCTGGATATGGCGCGGATCAATGATGGCATTCATGATGATCTTCCAAGGTTCAGCCGGTGACGCGCCAGCGCAGCAGGCGCGCGCGGACCAACGACAGGATCAGGTTCAGGCCATAGCCCATCAGGCCGATGGCGATGACGCACAGCAGAACGACACCCATATCGCCCGCCATCTGTGCGGTGTGCATCAGGGACCCCAGTCCAGCCCCCGTGCCAAACAGCAGTTCGACGCCGATGGTGGAAATCCAGGCAAAGGCCAGCGCCTGGCCCACACCGGTCAGGATCGACGGCAAAGCCGTGGGCAGCAGGATGAAGCGGAAGGTCCGCCAGCGAGACAGCATCAGTACCCGCCCCACCTCCAGATGTTTCTTCTCCGCCTGTGCAAAACCCTCGTAGGAATTGAGCAGCAGCGGGTGAAAGGCGGCAACGGCGACCAGCAATTGCTTGGCCTCCTCCCCGCTGCCCAGCCACAGGCCGACCAGCGGCAGCCAGCCCAGCAGCGGCACCTGCCGGAAGGCCTGCAACAGCGGCCCGAACAGCCGCTCTACCACCGGGAAACCAGCCATCAGACTGCCCATCAGGACGCCCGACAGACCGCCCAATGCCAGCCCGGTCAGGGCGCGGCCCAGGCTGGACCCGGCATTGATGGCCAACTCGCCGGTCGATAGCAATTGCAACAGCCGCTCCCACACCTGATCCAGCGGCACAAAGGCATAGGCGGTGCTGGCATCAAGGCTGGACGCCCAATGCCAGGCGGCGGCCAGCAGCAGCGGCAGCACCAGACCGCGTGCCCGCTTGACCAGGGCGACCAGCCAGGCCGGCGGCGGATCATGATCCTCGATGCGGTCGGCATAAACGAAGGAAGTGGGCGGAAATTCAGCGATCAGTGACATGGGGCCAACCCTCCTCAAACCGATTTCCAGCGGACCAGCCGACGCTCGGCCACGCGCACGCCCTGATCCAGGGCAAACCCGATCAGGCCGGTCAGGGCCACCCCCACCATCACCGTGTCGATGCGGAACATCTGGCGACCCATCTCCATCATCTGGCCGATACCATTCTCCGCCGCCATCAGCTCTGCCGCGACCAGCACGATCCAGGCCCGGGTCAGGCCGAGACGTAGCCCCGTCAGGACCGGCGGCACCGTGGCGGGCAGGATCAGGCGGAACAGCACGCGGAGTGGTGATAGGCGATAGATAGCGGCCACTTCCAGCCAGCCCTTCGAAATGCCCCTGACCGCATCATGGGTGGCCAGCGCCACGGGGAAGAAAGCAGCCTTGGCGACAATGGCCAGCTTGAACCCCTCATCCACGCCCAGCAGCAGGATCAGCATGGGCAGAAAGGCGATGGACGGCACCTGCCGCACCGCGTGAAAGAACGGGCCGGCAAAGGCCGTGACCAGGGCAGAGCGGGCCAGCAGGATGCCAAAGCCCAATCCCAAACCCGAACCGATGCCAAACCCCAGCAGCAGCCGCGACAGGCTGGCGCGCAAATGGTCCGCCAACTCGCCGCTGGCCAGTAACTCGTTGAAACTGTCCAGCACGACGACCGGCGGCACCAGAACCTGGGCCGTGAAACCCTCCCCGCTGGTGCCGGCGAACCAGGCGGCCAGGATCAGGCCGGGAACCAGCAATGGCAGAAGCCGTTGTTGAAGGGTCGATCGCATCATCCAACCTCCCCCTCAAGCCACGACCGGAACGCCAGCCAGCGTTCCCCGCGTCAGCCGCGCCACCTCATCGGCGATGCGATCTGCCTGGGCCAGCAATGCTGCCGAGGACAAGCCATAGCTGCCACCGACATCGACCTGAAAGTCCCCATCCCGGGCGAACAGGCCCGTCGGCACCGTATGCGTGCCGAAATAGGCGAAAAGCGGCCGCAGCTGATGATCAATGATCGATAGCGGGTCCCCTGCCGCCCCCGTGGCGGCCAGCACCACGGTCTTTCCGGCCAGATCATCCGGGTCTAGCAGGTCCAGGAAATGCTTCAGCAGCCCCGTATAGGACCCTTTCTGAACCGGCGTGCCAACGACCAGGATATCGGCGGTGCGCAGTGCCGCAAAAGCATTGTATAGAGCGGGCAGCGCATCGCGCGGGTGCAAGGTCCCGGCCAGGGCCGGAGCCAGGGCTGCCACCTCGACCAGCCTCGTTTGGGCAGGCCCCAGCTGTACGGCCAGACGACAAACCATATCCTCCACCAGCGTGGTGATACGCGACTGGCGGGATAAGCTGCCGGATAGGCCGACGATACGCATGGGAACCTCCATGGTGGGCGGTATTGCCATGGAGGTTATTGGCAAATATCATGCCATATCAGCCAATATAGCGGCGAAGCCTTGAGTTTTCAGGGCCGTCATGTGTGAAATTGCAAATTTCACATAATTATTTTGCTTATTTGTTGTTTGAGCAACAGCTGAGCACCAGTAATTAATATGTTAGGTGTTCGGGGAGACTCAATCCATCTCCCCCTGCCCGTCAACGGTATCCTGAGTTGCTGGTATGGATGCCCCTCTAGCTCACACACATGCTGCTGCGCACCCGTCCGGCATTCGCCGGTTTCCGGTGATCAGAACACACAGATGAGTTTTTCAGAATAAACTGATATGAATCGCTGGTGCGCAGCCTGTGACGGGGTGGTCATGCGTGTGAACAGGCTTTCGCATCTGATGGACTGCGATTGAAATACCTGATGCCGGGGCAGAATATAGAATAATAACAATGCGTTGAGGGGGCCATGCAGGAGTTGCTTCTGGATTTATATGCCTGCACATCTGCGCCTGACCGGTGGCCGCTTGCGCTCGACCACCTTTGCAAATACATGTCCATCCGCAGCGCGGTCGTCCAGGTTTTGGACTATAGGGCGGGGGTTACCCGTCCGATCTGGAACATGCGGGATACCTATTCGCTTTCCCATCAGCAGAACCATGACCGTATCCTTAATAACGACAGTAATCCCCGGCTTCGCATTCCCCCCACACAACATATGGTCGGACAGGTGGCCATTGAGCGGGATGAGGAGATATTTCCGGCAGGTTCCGTGGAGTTGAAGGAAATACAGCGTCGCCGGCAGATGCTGGAATTTGGCCCCAATCTCAGCGGCATCATCGAATTGTCTCCGGGGCGTTTCCTGG
This sequence comes from Niveispirillum sp. FG156, assembly GCF_057809555.1. Classification (NCBI taxonomy): domain Bacteria; kingdom Pseudomonadati; phylum Pseudomonadota; class Alphaproteobacteria; order Rhodospirillales; family Azospirillaceae; genus Niveispirillum; species Niveispirillum sp. FG156. The sequence continues at coordinate 29,727 of NZ_JBMDKE010000006.1, forward strand.
CCCTGATCCTTCATCAGCCGGCAACAACCGATCAGCAGATGGGCCAGGAGGAGGAAAGGCTGACACAGCAGCTTCTCCTGCATCTACGCCAGGCGGTCCAAATCAGCGGGCAGTTGCAGGCGGCGGTGTCGCGTGCCGATCTCCTGATGGAGGCAGGTAACGCCCTGGGGGCTGGCCTTGTCCTGTGCAACGATACCGGCTTCATCATATGGGCAAACAACGAGGCTTTGTCCATTCTGGTTCGTTCCCCGGTCCTGCGGGAAGTTGCCGGACATATCCGCGCCATTCACCCGGGTGACAGCGGGGCCCTGCGATCCATGCTGGCGCAGGTGGCGGCTGATGACGGGGAGCGATCACCCCAACTGACGCTGGGCCGGGCGGATGTGGAAACGTCGGTTCAGGTTATGGCGCTGGGGCTCCGTTCACAGTCGGCACAGGGTGCACGGGATATGTCCGGGACCGTGGCCCTGCTGCTGCGGGAACCAGGACGCCCCCTGAACATCTCTCCGGCGGCGGTCGCGTCGCTGTTCGGCATGTCCAATGCGGAAGCGCGGTTGACGGCGGGCCTCTGCGATGGCCTGTCGCTGCGCGACTATGCCCAGCAGCGCGGGATTTCGGAGGGAACGGCCCGCATCCAGCTGAAAAACGCCTTGGCCAAGGCCGGATGCCCGCGGCAGGCCGAACTGGTCCGACGGGTCTGTACCTCGCTCGCCATGCGGCTCAGCCAGTAACGTTGCGAGCGTGGACGTCGCCCCTGCGAGCTATAGCATGACGTGGATAAATCCGCGCTGATCGTTGCTGCGATATCCCATATGGGAGTCGCCGGTCATCCGTCACTTCCCCAACAATGCAGGCACGAAAGCGAACGGAGACGCCATCCAGTCTCCGGCTTCGCAATGGTGCGGCCAAAAGCCGTCTGTCAGGGGGGAAGCTATGAAAACTGGTCGAATTCTACGTAACGGTGCATTGGCGCTAATGGTTGCGATGGCGCCCGGCTTGGTGTTGGGATACCCGGCCCCCGCACCGGACCCGACGCTGCCGGCATCGACCGTCCCGCCGATGATCCAGGATCTGCGCCGCAAGATGAATGACGCGGACGTCAATGCCCTGACGTTCCACGAGATGGATTATCTGTTCACCACGCGCACCGTGGCCCGGTCCGGCAGCATCTGGGACTTGCCCCGCGCCGACCATGCGCTGGATTTCACCTATACCTACAAGGGACAGCAATATACGCCCGAACAGTTCCTGGAGCGGAATTACACCAACGCCTTGCTGGTCATGAAGGATGGTCGGATCGTTTCGGAGATTTACCGGAACAATACCAATGCCCAGACGCGGTTCATGGCCTGGTCCGTTACCAAGTCCATCACCTCGATCCTGATCGGCGTGGCCGTGCAGGAGGGGCGGATCAAGTCCTTGGATGACAAGATCACCGTCTATCTGCCGGAACTGAAGGGCAGCGGCTATGATGGCGCAACCGTCCGTCAGGTGCTGCAGATGCGGTCGGGTGTCGATTACGAGGAACGGTACGATTTCGCCAATCCCGGCATCGCGGCTCGCAATCACGAACAAGCGCTAGTCTCCAACGTCATCCGCTTTGTCGATGCCGCCAAGACCATCAAGCGGCAGCACAAGCCGGGCGAGGTCTTTCAGTACAAGACCCTGGACACCGCCGTTCTGGGCCTGCTGCTGGAACGGGTCAGCGGCGGTAGCACCATTGCCGCCTATGCCGCCCAGCGTCTGTGGGAACCCCTGGGGATGGAACGCGACGGCTTCTTCATCATGGATGGCCAGCCGGGTGTGGGGCGGGAATTCAATGGTGCGGGCTTTAACGCCACTGCGCGCGATTTCGCCCGCATCGGCCAGATGATGCTGCAGGACGGCAAGGCGAACGGACGTCAAATCGTGTCGCCGGAATGGGTGCGGGAATCCACCAAGGCCACGGGCGGGCCGGGGCCCGGCTATGGCTATCAATGGTGGATCCCCAACGACCATTCGTTCCAGGCGATCGGGCTTCAGGGCCAGTACATCTTCGTCGACCGGGCGACCCGCACTGTTGTGGTCAAGCTCAGCTATTTCCCGCCCGGTAATGATGAGCCCCATGAGGAAGCCGATGCGTTCCTGGCCGCCGCGTCGGCATGGACGCCCCGGTAAGGGCCAAAGCCCACAATCAGCCGAAAACAAAAATACCAACAAATCCAAATAAGACAGGGAGGGAATGAACGATGACGAAGGTCCATCGGAAAGTGGCGGGTTTGACCCTGGCCACCGCCACCGCGATCAGCACCGCCGCATTTGCACAGACAACGCCCCCGGAAGCCGACGAAAAAGCCGGCTTCGTGCTTGAAGAGATTGTCGTCACGGCCCAGCGGCGTTCGGAAAACCTGCAGAAGGTTGCCATCGCCATCACGGCACTGGACGCCAGCCAACTGGAAGCCAAGGCGGTGGTGCAGTTGGCCGATCTGCAGAGCGCCACACCGTCGCTGTCGATCACCAATGCCGGCCAGACCCAGTCCGTGAACATTCGCGGCATAGGTCTGGCCAGCAATTCCCCCAATGCCACGGCAGGTGTCGCCACCTATGTGGATGGCCTGTTCCAGCCGCCGATCGTGCAGTTCAACAGTTTCTATGATCTGGCCGGTGTGGAGGTGCTGCGCGGGCCGCAGGGCACGCTGGTTGGCTCCAACTCCACCGGCGGGGCTATTTTTCTGACGTCACGTAGCCCCAAGATTGACGACCAGAGCGGGTACGTCACCGCCGGCTATGGCACCGACAACACCTATTCGCTGGAGGTCGCGAAGGGTGTGCCGGTCAGCGATACGCTGGCCCTGCGCGTGGCCGGCTTTGTGCGGGGTCACGACAGCTATTACAAGGATGACGGGCCGTTCAATAACAAGGCGGGCAAGCTTGAGGAAAAGGGCGCGCGCATCGGCCTTCTGTTCGAGAATGAAAGCTTCGAGGCTCTGGCCAAGGTTCAGTATAACGACATGCGTACCGGTGGGTATGCGTACCAGCCCATTCCCGGCACCTATTTCGCGCCATACACCCCCCGCGACTATTTCGGGCTCAGCTACGACACCCCGACCATGCACCGGGAAGAGGCGCTGATCACCAGCCTGGAACTGCGCAAGACCTTCGCCAACGATGTCGTTCTGCGTTCTGTGTCCGGATATCAGGACAAGACCATCAACAGCCTGGATGATCTCGATGGTACGCGGGCGCCGGCCTCTCTCGGCGGGGATGTCGCATGGGACTATTATGCCAATGAAAAGCAATATAGCGAGGAATTGAACCTGATCTCCCCGGAGGAGGAACGGTTCAACTGGATCCTGGGCGGCTATTTCCAGCGCAACGTCATTGATGTCCGTATCTTGGAAAACAGCGGTGGTTTCCCAACCGACATCCTGCCCCAGAACAAGCGGACCACGACCGGCCTGTTCATGCAGGGCAATTACGACCTGAACGATCAGTTCGAGCTGCAGCTGGGCGGACGGTATTCACATTACAAGGCCACCGGGACCGGTGCTGTCATGATCGGGCGCGGCATCCCGGGATTTCCCCCGACAGGGCTGGAGGTCAGCGACCTGTCCGGTGCGCACAAGGAGTCTGTCTACACCGGCAAGGCCAACCTGAATTTCAACATGGACGAGGATAACCTTTTCTATGTGTTCGCCGCCCGTGGTTACAAACCCGGTGGTTTCAATTCCATGGAGTCCCGGTTCCGGGCAGAGACGGTCTGGGATTACGAAATGGGCTGGAAATCCACCCTGTTCAACGGGCATGTCCGCACCCAGGTGGCCGCTTTCTATAATGATTATTCGAACTTCCAGTTCGATATCCTCGACACCGCGTCCGGGCAGGCCGGCATCCGGAACATCACCAACGCCACCATCAAGGGGCTGGAGGCGCAGGTAGAGGGACAGTATGGCGGCTTCCGTTTCGATGGTGGTGTGTCTTATGTGGATTCCCGCCTGAATGGCGGCGTCCCCTATGTCAATACCCGCCCGTTGCCGCCAGGCACCCTGGGCCCGCAATGCCCCGCCGGCACGCCGTCGGCACCGCCGCTGTGCTTCAACTATATGCCGTTCATGGCGGTGACCAAGGCGGGTCCCAGCCTGTATTCCCCGACCTGGAGCGGTAATATCGGCGCCCAGTACACGTTCAACATCGACGACCAGACCACGCTGGTGCCGCGTCTGAACTATTCCTATGTCGGTAAACGCTACAGCTATATCGGCTACTCGCCGGTATCGGACCGGCTTGCCGCCTATGATCTTATCTCGGCCCGCCTGACCTTGAACCTGGATAATTGGCGGGCGGAACTGTACGCCACCAACCTGACCAATGAACGCTATGTCGCGGGCATGGCATCGGCGTCCACCAACCAGTTCTTGGGCGCGCCGCGTGAAATCGGCGTGCGTTTCGGGGTGGATTTCTGATCGGGTGGGGGGCGTCAGCCCCCCCACCTCAGCAGAATAGACGCCACCCGCCGATCCATGAACCGCACCGGATTTGCCGCCGGCTCTACCTTTTGAATAGGATGGAGCATCATGACCAAGGCGGTGGGCCGGCGCTTGAGGAAACGAAAAGCTAGAGCTGTTTTCGGTTGACCGGAAACAGCTCCGGCGGCGACCGCCGCCGCGCAGCACGTGCCGCGTAAGCCATGCTGCGGATGCAGCGCGGGCGATTGAGGAAACGAAAAGCTAGAGCGTGTTTCCGGTCAACGGAAACACGCTCTAGACCGGCAGAAGCCGACGCCGGGCGGAAAGCCAGCCCAGGGCGACAAACGTCAGCAACAAAGTCCCTTGGACAATGACGAAGGGAGGCTCGCTGCCGGTCGGGGCAAGGCTGTTCAAGGCCCCGACTTTCAGGAAAGCCTGCACTACCGCTACGAAGCAATTGAGGTAAAGCGCAGTAGTTGCCATCACGATATAGGTCACGGGCCAACGACCACGGTGGGCTGCCACAGCTACTGCCAGTACCGCCAGAGACACGCCACCCACCCCCAGGGCCGGTGTGAAAGCGGTAATCGGGAACATGAAACCCGTGACAGTGGTGACAATGGTGGCGACAAGAAACACCGCGTTAAACCGGCCCAACCACCGCCCCCCAACGGCGGCTATCAGCCAGATCAGCCCTGTGGCGATCCCGACCAGGGAGATGATGACATGCAGAAGCGTAAAAGCCTCGATCGACAATCCAAGCAGCATTTTCCCCTCCATGGATAAGGCGGTCGGTCAAAAACTCTGGCCGCCGGTACAAGACGATGCTCGGCGGACTTAGGCCGAACGCGGATTGTTCTTCACGAAGCTGGCGATCAGGTCGGCGCTCAGTTCCGGATACTGGTGCTGGGGGCCATGGCCGCTGTCGGGCCAGGTGGCAACGAACAGGGTGGGCCAGAGGTCGTTCATGGCGTACCAGTTTTCCACCGGGAACATGATGTCATGGTCACCGGACAGGGCCAGGACGGGAATATCGGTGGTGCGGTAAAAGGCCTGATAGGTCCCGTCCGGATCGGGAAAGGGCGTGGTCGGATCGGCGCTTTCGATCACCGATTGGATCATCACGGCAGGCGGGGTAACGGCATCCACCACCACGGACCGCGACCCAATGCGCGCCACTGAGGCATCGCCCGCCGCACGGGATCGGGCGCTGTCCGGCTCAAAAAACAGGATATACTCCTCCTCCATTCCATAATCCGGCTTGAAGGCAGTTTGCAGGAACACCGGTTCCTGCGCCTTGACCATCAGGCCGGGCGGCATGGTGCCGATGGCCAGCACATGGCTGACTTTGTCGGGGTGAAGGGCGGCGAAGACCTGGGCGGCGAACCCACCCAGCGACCAGCCGGCGATGACCACGCGGCCAAGACCCAGTGCGGTAACCAGATCATCCACATCGCGGGCCATGTCGGTCTTGGCATAGCTGGCCTTGCCGGTGGACAGGCCCAGGCCGGAATAGTCGAAGACGGTGACAGTGAAATCGCGGGCCAGCAGGTCCAAGAACAGCGGGTCCCAGCTATCCATCGTGCCCCGGAACCGGATGCAGAGGACCAGATCAGGTCCATGCCCGAAGCGGCGATAGGCCAGGCGGCGTCCCCCCACCTCCACACTGCGATTGGGCGCGGTCAGGGCGGTGTGGTCGAAGGATAATATATCCATTTCCAGGTCTCCACAGGTGTTCGGGATGGGCAGGCCGGTGCCACGGGAGGCGGCCACGACTTTGCGCAGATTGTTCAGCAGGCCCAGTTCTGTGGCCACGGACGCGACCATGGGCCAGAGCTTGCCTTCCGACGCCAGGAAATCATTGTACGTGTCAACGAACAGCAGCGCGGTACACGCCCTGTCTATTGGCTGGGTTGCCGACATCGGAATATCTCCGGTGATCGCTTACCTCCGCAGATCGGGGTGCCGTTACGATGCGCCGGTTAATGCCGTTAACCAATTGTCCTTGAATGTGACCCGCTCATACCTGCGTATAGGGCGTACTGACCGTGGAGTTGAGCAGCTTCAGCGCCTCTGACATACGGACCAGATCGGCCAGCGTGCGAGCACCCATTTTACGCATGGCGGCGCCGCGGTGAATTTTCACTGTGATCTCCGACAGGCCCAGATCGCCCGCGACCTGCTTGTTCAGCCGGCCTGCGGTGACCAGGGCCATGACCTGACGTTCCCGGGGCGACAGCGTTTCGTAAAGGGAACGCAGTTGCGTCACGGCACCGCGTTCCACCCGACCGTTGCGGTCCTGCTCGATGGCGGCGGAAACCGCATCCAGCAGGTCCTGCTCACGGCAGGGCTTTGGCAGGAAATCCAAGGCACCGGCCTTCATGGCTCGTACGGACATGGGAATATCGCCATGTCCCGTCATGATGATGACGGGCAGGCAAATGCCCAGACCCTGAAGCTGCGCCTGGAATTCCAAACCACCGATACCGGGCATGCGTACATCCAGCAACAGACAGCCGGGCGTATCGGGGCGGGGTGTATCAAGGAAACATCGCACGCTTTCATGGGCCATGGCGTCCAGCCCAACCGAACGGAACAGGCTGCATAGCGACAGGCGCAGCGAGGCGTCGTCGTCAATGATATGGACGATGGGATTAGCCGTCATTTGGGCCGCTCCGGGAATCTAAGAAGGAAAAGTTAAGCCACTGAAACAACGTGCGCAAGAGGCACCGGACCTTATGATGTGGCTCTTCAGGTGTCACCCGTCCTGTCCACAACCGATGGCAGGATGAAGCTGAAGCTGGCGCCCTGACCGTCCGGGCGGTTACCCGCCTCGATACTGCCGCCGTGTGCCTCAATGATGGATCGACAGACCGCCAGCCCGATGCCCAGGCCCTCGCGCTTGGTCGTGAAAAAACTCTCGAATAGCCGGTGGAACGTGGCGGTATCCAGGCCAGGGCCATTATCCTCAATAACCACGCGCAGGCCCGCAGCTCCAACAGATGACAGGGCAATCAACAGGCGCGGGACCGGCACTTTCGCCTCAGCCATGGCCTGCAACGCGTTGACGGCAAGGTTGACCACGACCTGCTGGATCTGGATACGGTCGGCTGACACAAGGGCCGACCCACATGCCGGACTGAACCGCAGTTCCACCTGTCTGGCCTGGAATTCGTGCCGCAGGAAGTGCGTCGCTTCCTCAACCAATTCGTTCAGGTTGAGGATGACATGATCCGTACGGCGGTTAGCCGCCATGTCGCGTACCCGCGCGATGATGCCCGCGGCACGCTGGGCATCGGCCACCACGCGCCCGGCCAGATCACGCGCTTCGCCCAAGTCGGGTTCGGCCCTGTTCAGCCAGCGCAGGCAGGCCGCCCCACTGGTCGCGATGGCGGCCAGCGGCTGGTTGACTTCATGTGCGATGGAAGCCGCCATCTCACCCAGCATGGCGACGCGCCCGGCATGGGCCAGTTCAGATTGCATCTGTTCCACCTTCGCCAGAGCGGCGATGCGGTCGCCGATATCGATGAAGGCAACGATATTGGTGCCGCGTTCCCAGGTGCTTGGCGGAAAGGCTACGGTATAGAGAACGTCGATCTGTGTGCCATCCAGGGCGTCTACCTTGGTTTCTTCCGAATATCCCGGCTCCCCACTGAGACGGGCCAGAACGGTACGGCGCACCGTTTCCGGTCGGGTACGCCAGAAACGCTCAATGGGGATCAGCATGTCCTCGCGCGTGGCTGCGCGGAACAGGCGCTGGGCTTCCGGGTTCACCTCAATGGCTCTCGTCTCACATAGGATGTCCTGAATGAAGTCGAGATCGATATCCATCTCGTTGCGGGGCGGCGGCTGGTTTGCGTAGCGGGCGGTCAGGCGGTCGTTCATGTAGCGCATGTCGAGTTGCCCCAGTGCCACGGGCATATGGTTGAACAGTTCGCGGTAGCGCCGCTCGCTGCGCCGCGTTTCCTCCTCCGCCCGCTTGCGTTCGGTGATGTCGATCACGCCGACCAGAACATTTCCTCGGCCTTTATGTTCTTCCGGCCAGCAGACCGTGAACAAGACGTCGATATATTTGCCATCCAGTCGGGTAATGGTAGTTTCTGTTGCGTAACGATCCTGACGCCGCGCGGCGGCGATAAGACTTTCAGCGAAGACGTGACGGCTTTGCGGCGGAAAACACCAGGCAACATGACCACCGACAATCTCGTCGCGCCGGCTGGCGCCGAACAGGGATATCACCTTGTCATTGACGTCAATGACGTGCACGGCACGCATCGCTTCGACAACCCAGTCCGGGTTCTCCGCCATGTATCGGGGCAGGTCCGTGACGCCCGATGCCATCAGGTTTCCGATCATCATGCGCACGCGGCTGAAATCCATCTCCCAAAAGGCCGCCGCCATGGCTTGGAACAGGTTTCGGTAGCGATGCGCGGCCAGCCGCGTTTCCTGTTCCAGTGCGTTCAACGCCGACACATCGCGCCCGGTTTCCACGATATCGACCGGCAGTCCGCTTGCATCGCGGCGCAGGGTCCAACGTACCTCCACCGACAGTTCGCGCCCGTCGGCGGCATGGCGTCCAAACTCCCCCTCCCAGGTGCCGACCTTCAGCAACCGTGCTTCGATATCGGCCATCAGAAACAGGTGGCGCGTCCCCAGCAGATCATGCAGTCGCTGCCCCAAGGCCACAGCCGCCGACAAGCCGTATAGCCGTTCAGAAGCCTGGTTCCAGAGCGTGATATGCCCTCGCATGTCGCGCACGATCAGGCTTTCGGAAATCAGATCCGCGATATCTTCCGTCATGGCCGATCCAGCCCCGGCAAGGCTGCATCCACAGACCCCATGGCGACCGTCAGACATTCCGCAAGTTCCTGTGCATCGAATGGCTTCTGAAGAACGCGGGCCGGGTTGGCGGCCGCAGCACGGTCCAGCAGAATGCGTTCGGTGCGCGCCGTCATCAGGATGACGGGCAAATCCGGCTGCGTGCGCGCGAGTAACAGTCGCAAGTCGATACCGGACATTCCGGGCATCTGGATATCGCAGATAACGCAATTCGACCTGGCTGCATTCGCGCCGGCAAGGAATTCTTCAGCAGAACCATAGGCCATAGCGCGATAGCCGTATGAACGCAGGAGATTCTCCAAAGCGGCGCAAAGCGATGGATCATCGTCGATGACACAGACGAGCAAGGGGCTGGACACTGGACGTCCTTCCATGAACTGAGACGGACATGATGCTGGCATGAGCCCGGTGCCAACGAAATCATATTTAGGTGTTAGCGAATGACCTAACAGGGTGCGGAAAGAGGCCTTGTCTGTTCAGGCCAGCGCCACGTGGCGATAGGCACTGCCATGCCTTTCCGCGATAGCGAAACCTGGGCTGGTCCAGTGATAGCCCAGCATGCACAGCTTCTCCGCCGCCGCCCGGTCGATCAGGCGGCGGCGCGTGGCCACCCCCTGGTCCTGGTCGGTGTCAAAGCCGAAACGCCACCCTGGATGTTCAAACGATGCGATCACATTGGTGATGGCGTCACCGGTGATCAGCAAACCGTCATCGCCGGCTAGTTCCAAGGAGATATGGCCCGGCGTGTGGCCTGGCGTGGACAAGACCCGCAGACCCGCCGCCACCTCGTCCCCGTCCCGCAGCCGGACCAGCCTGTCGGCAATCGCACCCAGGTCGCGCCGTGCACCGGGCACGAAGTCACGTAGACCCGGATAGCGGGCATCCGGGTCCGGCCCCATCCAGAAATCCCATTCGGTCGCCGAGACATAGTAGCGGGCATTGGGAAAGGACAGGCCACCATCAGGCAGCAAGATGCCGCCCGAATGGTCGGGATGCGCATGGGTCACTACGACATCAGTGATGGAGGCCGGATCAATCCCGGCAGCCCGCAGATTGTCACGCAAGCGTCCGGCCGACGGCTGGAATTTGTTCCCCGATCCGGTATCGACCAGGATCAGGGCCTGGCCGACCCGGATCAGTGGGATATTAACGGGAGTTTCGGCCCTCCCCTGCCGCCCGCCCAGGCGCCGGATGATGTCGGCCCGTTCGGAGGGGCTGGCATCCGGTGCGATGATAGCATCGGACAAGGTGATGAAGCCGTCACTGAACACATCAATCCGGAAATTGCCATGTCCAAAGCGGCGTGGTGGGGCCGCCACGCTGAGCCCGGCATCCAACGCGCCCGCCGTTACGGTCAGCGCGGTGGCGCCGGCCAGGAAGGCCCGACGGGCCATGGTGGACCGTTCGGGGTCAAAAGTAGGACGAAGCATGGCAACCTCCACCATTTTGAGTTTGGAAAGGTAATGCCACGGGTCATTGCAAATGACCGGTGGATACCGGCGACTGCCGGCTCGCCCGCCGCTTTGCCTGTGGTTGAAGGCACACACGGGGGAATTAGCTTTTGAAGTAAGCCAGCAGGTCGGCATTGATCGTGTCGGCATGGGTGGTGGCCATTCCGTGGTCGAAGCCCTTGTATACTTTCAACGTCCCCTTCTTCAGCAGCTTGATGCCCATCAGGGCACTGTCGGCGATGGGCACAATCTGGTCGTCATCGCCATGCATCAGCAGCACAGGCACGTCGATCTTCTTCAGGTCCTCGGTGAAGTCGGTTTCCGAGAAGGCTTTGATGCAGTCATACTGGGCCTTGATGCCTCCCATCATGCCCTGCCGCCACCAGTTGTCGATGACACCCTGGGAAACCTTCGCACCCGGCCGGTTATAGCCATAGAAGGGGCCGGTCGGCACATCCTTGTAGAACTGCGCCCGGTTGCCGGCTACAGCGGCACGGAAACTGTCGAAGACCTCAAGCGGCAGGCCGCCGGGATTCCTGTCCGACTTCACCATGATCGGCGGCACCGCTCCCAGCAGCACTGCCCGCTTCACCCGACCGGGCTCCGCGCGGGCCACATATCGCGCGACCTCGCCGCCGCCGGTGGAATGGCCGACATGGATGGCTTCCTTCAGGTTCAGTGCTGCGACCAGCGCCTTCACATCCTCGGCGTATGTATCCATCTCGTTTCCGGTATCAGTCTGGCTGGAACGCCCATGGCCGCGCCGATCATGGGCGATGACCCGGAAACCCTGGGCCAGAAAGAAGAGCATCTGCGCGTCCCAGTCATCGGCCGACAACGGCCAGCCATGGTGGAAGACGATGGGTTGTGCATCCCGCAGACCCCAGTCCTTATAGAAAATCTCGGTGCCGTCGCTAGTCTTGATCGTGCTCATTATGGGGGCTCCTTCGGTAAACGTGGCGGCCTCGGCCGACGCCAGGGGGAAGAGGGTGGTGGAAAGCAGGCCGGCCGCGTACAGGCCGATACCGCCGGCCAGCACGTCGCGGCGGGTAGCGCCAGTGGCGGCGCGGGTCACCATGCTTTTCATGATGGGCTCCGATTGTCCGGTAGGGCCGGCGGTGTCGCCGGTGGTCGAGTTGCTCGACCGGGAAGCCAACACAGGATGGACCCAGGCCGACCATTGAACAATTATCCGGTTATTTCAGGTCTCTAACACGTTAGTATAGGTTCATTAACCATGATGCCGAGAGTGATCGTGCCGGGGCGACGGTGGGCCTGCGCTATGACGGACTGAACCTGGTGACGGCCTCCGCCGGGTACCGACGCGGACACGCTTTAACGGTTCCACTCGAAGGTGATCAGACAGGTTGGCGAGACACTCTTACTCTGCTCAACGAACCCGTCGAACTGAAGCGGCCCCGGCATCAGTGCGGACTGTTCCTCTGTCCAGATATCGGCAAGGGTTTTGAGAAGACGGCCATGCGAAGTCTTCCGCTACAGCCTTAGCTGACCATATAGCTGCTTTATGATGGCAGCCTCTCTCGAACGGCCCTGAATGCATGCCATGTGGCATGGCCGAGCGCCGGAAACACCAGCACCAAACCCAGCAAGCCGGGCAGAAGGCCCATGACCAACAGCGCCAGGACGATGGCCCCCCAAGTCAGCATGACAGGTAGGTTATGCCAAACCATGGCCATACTGGTACCCATCGCAGTGAGGGCATCTAGCCGTTCAGCCAGCAGCATGGGCAAAGAGAAGACCGAGATGGCAAAGGCGAAGGCGGCAAACAGCCCGCCCACGACGCCACCCACCAGCAGGAGGGCCCAGCCCAGCGGATCGGTGACCAGCATGGCAGCCACATGATCCAGGCCTGGAAAAGGCTGCCAGCCGAAGAACAGGGCGTAAAGCAGCACGGCGGCGCGCATCCAGAGCAGCATCAGCAGACAGAGAAGTACACCCACGAACAGGATCTGCCGGCCCGATGCCGCCCGAACACGCAGCATGGCGCCCAGCCCGATCCGCTCCCCCGCCGCTCGGCGCCGGCTTTTCTCGTAAAGACCGGTGGCGAAGGCCGGAGCCACGATGGCGAAGCCCGACAGGGCCGGAAACAGGAAATAATCACGTCCCAGCCCGACCAGCCCCGCCACCACCAGCAATGAAACCAGCAGCATCACGGCACCATAGGCCAGACTACCGCCGGGATTGTCCCACAGATCACGCCAACCGGCGGCCAGCCATCCCAGCGCCGCCGACGCCGGTAGGCCGCGTGCGTGCGGGCTGACATGGGGCAAAGGCGGCACGGTGGGCGGCAGGCTGTCATCGGGAACAGCGATCATGGTCACCCCCTCAACAGGCGGATCTGGCAGCGCTGTAGCCGGCGGCAGCCGGCGTCACGCCCGGTTTTTGATGCGGCACGCAGGCTGGCTGGCTTTCCAGCGCCACCATCACCAGGTGCAGATTGGCCCCCAGCAGCAGCGCGATACCGACCGCCACCAGCAGGATAACCCGCCAGTGCCTAACGAAGGTCATGGGCGCCCCCCCGTGGCCAGATCGGCGACATAGAGGGCCAGGATCTTGCGGTCCAGATCGGACAGGCGCTGATCCCACCGGGGCATATGTCCCTGCCGCCCGTTGAAGATCGTCGTGAAAATCGTCTCTGCGTCGCCGCCATAAATCCAGGTAGCGTCGGTCAGGTTCGGTGCGCCCGTCTCTACCATGCCATGGGCATCCTCCCCATGGCATGCAGCACAATTGGCCACGAACAAGGCGCTTCCCGCCTCTGAGCCGGGGCCAACCCCGGACAAGGAGCGGACATAGGCCAGGACGGCCAGAATCTCCGACCGTGTCAGCAATTGATCACGCCCGAAGGCCGGCATCTGCGACACGCGGCTGTCGGGATGGTCGGAATTGATGCCGACGCGGACGGTCTCCGCCAGCACCTCCGGCGCCCCACCCCACAGCCACGCCCCCGCCGCCAGTGCCGGGAAGCCCGGCCCACCCGTGCCGCCCGGCCCATGGCAGGCCGCGCAATTATCGCCAAACAATACCGCACCGTGCCGGCGCACCTGCTCCATCAGGGCAGGATCAGCCTGGATGTCGGCATATTCAAGACGGGAAACCTCCGCCCGCCAGGGGGGCGCTTTCTCCATAGCCCGTCGCAGGTCGTCCGCCACCACCTGCCGCTGGTCGATACCCAGCAGCCCCTTAGTGTAGGTGTGTCCCAGCGGCCAGGCCGGCATCAGCACCCACCAAATCAGGCTGAACAGGAAAGCGGTGATCAGGAAGAACCAGACGGCCCGGGGTACCGGCGTGTTCAGTTCCTTGATGCCGTTCCATTCATGACCCGTGGTCATGTGCCCCGTCAGGGGATCACGCTCGGCCCCGCCGCTCATGGCCTGTCCTCCCCGCGCAGCACGGATTTCGCCGCCTGTTCAAAGCGTTTTCCGTTGCCGGGCCAGAATGTATAAATCAGGACGCCAGCCGACAAAGCCAGCAGGTAGAAAAGCCCAAACCCCTTGGCGAGGAGAACGGTCAGAGCGTGGCCTGTCTCCGCCATCTCATTCCTCCGGCGGCTGGCTGTTGGCATGGGCGGCATCGGTCAGCCGGCCCAGGATCTGAAGATACGCGACCAGGGCATCCATTTCCGTCACCCGCCCCGGATTGCCATCGAAGACCCGCGCCTGCGTGGCGGCGCCATAACGGGCGCTTAGGCCCTCGCTGCCATCGGCCCCAGCCTGGGCGATGGCGTCAACCGTGGCATTGGTTACCATCTGCTCCGTGTAGGGCACGCCGACCCGGCTCAGCGCCTTCAGGTGCAGGCCCAGATCGTCGGTGCGCAGCGCGGTGCTGGCCAGGAACCGGTAGGAGGGCATGATCGATTGCGGCACGACGGCACGCGGGTCGATCAGATGCGCCACCTGCCATTCGTCGGAATATTTGCCACCGATACGGGCAAGGTCGGGACCGGTGCGCTTCGACCCCCATTGCATGGGATGGTCATATTTGGACTCCACGGCCAGCGAATAGGGGCCGTACCGCTCCACCTCGTCCCGGAGCGTGCGGATCATCTGGGAATGGCAAGCGTAGCAGCCCTCCCGGATATAGATGTTGCGCCCAGCCACCTCCAGCGGCGTGTAAAGCCGCATGTCGGGCGCATCCTCCACCGTCTCGTCGATGGTGAACAGGGGTGCGATCTCCACCAGCCCGCCGATGGAGGCGACGAAGATGATGCCCAACACCAGGGCCATACCATGCTTTTCCAGGCGGTAATGCAGCCCGAACATCGGCTTACTCCCCCGCCAGAATGGTCAAAGGTCGGTCGTCCCCGGTCGGCTGCGATGCGACCGCGGGGCCGCGGATGGTCATCCAGACATTCCAGGCACCGATGGCCGCCCCCGCCAGGAACAGGCCCCCACCCACCGCGCGGGCGATGTAGTAGGGATGCATGGCCACGACGGTATCGATGAAGGGATAGGCCAGCGTGCCGCCCGCGTCATAGGTGCGCCACATCAACCCCTGTATGACGCCCGAGTTCCACATGGAGAAGACGTAGATGAGGGTGCCGGCCAGGGCCAGCCAGAAATGCGCCTCCACGGCCCAGGCGGAATGCATCCGTTCCCGCCCCCAAAGTGCCGGCGTCAGGCTGTAGAGCGCGCCAAAGCTGATCAGGGCCACCCAGCCCAGGGCCCCTGCATGCACATGGCCCACGGTCCAGTCGGTATAGTGGGAGAGAGAGTTCACGGCGCGGATGGCCATGAACGACCCTTCGAAGGTGGTCAGGCCATAGAAGATGGCCGCCACCATCATGAAGCGGAGCGTTGCATCATCACGCACCCGGTGCCAGGCACCGTTCAGGGTCAGCAGCGCATTGGCTGCCGATCCCCAAGACGGCACCAGAAGGATCAGCGAGAAGGTCATGCCCAGCGTCTGCACCCAATGCGGCAGGGCCGTGTAATGCAGGTGGTGGCTGCCCGCCCACATATACATGAAGGTGATGCCCCAGAAGCTGATGATGGACATCCGGTAGCTGAAGATGGGCCGCCCGGCGCGCACAGGCAGATAATAATACATCATGCCCAGAAAGCCGGCGGTCAGGAAGAAGGCCACCGCATTGTGCCCGTACCACCATTGGGTCATGGCATCCTGCACACCGCCAAACGCCGAATAGGCTCGGGCGTGGTTCCAAGCCACGGGTACCGCGAGGTTGTTGACGATATGCAGCATGGCCACGACGATGATGAAGGCCAGATAGTACCAGTTGGCCACATAGATATGCGGCTCTCGCCGCCGGGCCAGCGTGCGGATATACAGCACCAGATAGGTCACCCAGACGACGCAGAGCCACAGGTCCACATACCATTCCGGCTCCGCATATTCCTTGGACTGCGTGATGCCCAGCGGATAGCCGGATACCGCCAGCAGGCAGAACAGGTTGTAGCCCAGCAGCACGAACCAGGGGCTGAACTGCCCCGCCAGCCGGGTGCGGCAGGTGCGCTGGACCACATGGAACGAGGTGGCGATCAGGGCGTTGCCGCCGAAGCCGAAAATAACACCCGTCGTATGCATGGGCCTGATCCGCCCGAAACTGGCCCAGGCCGCATCGAAGGTGAGATGCGGATAGGCCAGCATCCAGGCCACCCAATCGCCCACCGCCAACCCGAACAGCGCCCAGCCCATGGTCAGCACAATGGCCACCCGGCTGGGATCGTCATAATATTCAGCTAGTCTTCCGTCCACCGGTTCCGGCGCATCCAGCCCCGAAATAACGACGAAAGCCAAGCCCACGGCAAAGGCCAGGATCAGCCCCCCATGCAGGGCGAACAGATCGTCATTGGCGCCGGCGGCCATCACCAAACCGCATACAGAAAGCAGGCCGAAAACGAGAAGGGCAAATTGCCGCTCGGCACGGGTAAGCTGGGCGACCATGGGTTTCCTCATTCAGCGGCATGCGCGGAAACGTCGAGGCCAAGCGCTCGGGCCACAGCCGCGTCATACACGGCATCGGTCTTCGTGCAATTGTCGATATGGCGCCGCTGGATGTGGATGGCGGCACGGCACAGTGAATGAAAGACATTCTCACACAATGCCTGGCGTTGTGCCAGACCCATCAGGTGAAAAAGAATGCCCGGCTGCTGCCAATAATAATCGGCCACCCCATGACCCTCATAGGTTGCCGGCCCGTGGAACGGCAAGGGCGGTTCCTTGGTGCCTGAACTTATGGTGCGGACGCGCCTTCACCTTGGCAGAAGGCGAGACCCCCAGAACAGACCTCGATCAAATCAGCCGTCAGCAGTGGATAAGATTGACCTCAGACAGCCGCAGCCTGAAAGCATCCATAGCGGCCATCCATATAGACCAGGGGATTTATGGGGTTCAGATCAATCACCTCCAGTACTTCACCGATGAATACACCATGGGTGCCGAAGGCCATGTTCGCCACATTGCGACAGAAAAAGCTGGCCTGCGCATCCGCCAGATAGGCATGGCCCAGTGGCGATTGCCGCCAGTCACCAATCGTGAACCGTGCCTCCCCCTTCTCCTTACCCGCGCACAGGCTGGAGATGTCGGCCTGATGGGCCGCCAGGATGTTGATGCAGAAATCCGCCCCCTGCGACAGCGGCGCGAACAGGCTGGCCGTCCTGTTCACACAAATCAGCATGGAGGGCGGGTCCATGCTCAGTTCGCTGACCGCCGTGGCCGTCATGGCGTGGCGCTGCCCGTCCTGCTGACAGGTGATGATGACGACAGCCTTGGCCAGACTGCGCAACCCTTTGCGCAACGCTGCCGCGACCAGCACCGGATCATGGGCGGTGGTGATGTCAGTAGGCATCGATTTCCCTCAGCGCCGCCGCCGCCTCCCGCCAGCTGTCCGCGCCCGCCGGCAACCCGGCATAGAGCGTGGCATGCAACAGGATTTCGCGGATTTCCTCCTTGGTCACACCATTGGCGATGGCACCCTTCACATGGTTGCGCAGCTGCGCCGGTCGCGTCTGCCCCACCAGGATGGCGATGGTCAGCATGGACCGGATCTTCAGCGACAGGGCCGGGCGGCTCCACACTTCACCAAAACAGATGCGGGTGACGGCATCCTGGAGGGGCATGGTGAAGTCGTCGGCCTCGATGTGGCTTTTCATGCCTTCCGCACCGAAAATCTGCTCCCGCAAGGTCCGGCCGCGTTCGGCCGCCTCGGTATCGTGGGATGAACTCATGCTGTTTCCTCCTGTTGATCGGGCCACAGATACGGCCCTGTTGCCCTGGCGGCAGATTTCATGACCCGTGCGGCGGCCGGCGACATTGCGACCGCGCGCAGGAACCCGTGGATCATGCCCGGCGCCGTCATCACTTCCGCCTTCACACCGGCTGCGCGCAGAAGATCGGCATATTCATCGCCTTCCGCCCGCAGCGGATCATATTCCGCCCCGATCAGCACCGCTGGCGGCAGGCCGGACAGGTCAGGCGCGGACAAGGGTGGCGGTTGGCAGGGTTCGGCCTCCTGTGATTGCCGGTAAAGCCGGACAAAGTCCTCAACCCGTTGCATGCTTAATAACGGATCACGCCCCCGCTTATAGGACGGACGCCCCGGCACCAACGCATAGGCGCCGTACATCAGCAACTGACAGACGGGCCGCACCGGCAGGTCGGCATCACGCGCCATCATGGCCGTGACGGTCGCGAACAGCGCCCCGACGCTGTCGCCCGCTACCGCAATTCGCCGCGCATCGACGCCCAACAGGCCGACATGTGCCACGAACCACTGGAACGCCGCGAAGCAATCCTCCTGCGCGGCGCGATAGCTGTTTTCCGGCAGGCGACGATACTGCACGCTGACCACAACGGCCCCCGTCTCCTCCGCCAGCGTCTGGGCCACGACATCGAAACTCTCGACACTGCCAAAGGCGAAGCCGCCGCCGTGGAAATAGCAGATGCCCGGACGTTCGATCTGCCGCCCCGGATGCAGGATCATCACTGCGATCTCCCGCCCCGGCAGCACGATGAAGCTGACATGGCGGTGCAGGCCCGGCGCCGCTGGCCGTGCGAAAGCATCGGCCCCCAGGTCGGATGACAAACGTGCTGCGGCCAGCGTGCCGCCCGGCGACGACTGAGCTGCACGGAAAGCGGCCAGATAGGCCTCCATCCCCTCGGCCAGTGAAACGGGATCATCCACCATCGCGTCCCCCGTTTCAGGCAAAGGCCTCGTACCGGATGTCGGGAGCCGCGACCGACAGTTCGGCCAGACGGGGCATGACTTCTTTGGCGAACAGGGACAGGTTCTCCACCGTTTCCTCATGGCCCAGCGTACCCGCCTGCCCCATCATCAGCAGGTTTCCAAACCCACCGACATCGGCATAGAAGCGGCTGATCTGCCCGAACACATCGTCAGGTGTACCGACGAACATCAGGCCGGCATCGATATATTGCTCAATGGTCGCGTCGGACGGCAGCGGGCTGCCGTCGCGCAGGCGCGGACGGATGGCATTGGGGCCAGCCTTCAGAAGGCGGACATTATCCTTGACGGAGGTAAAGCCCGCCGGATTGCGGAATTGCGGATCCAGACGGGCGGCTGTGGTGAAATAGGCCTTCATCTGTTCTGCCCGCGCAAACGCCGTCTTGCGGTCATGGGCGACGGAGACGAGGCCCAGATAGCCCAGCCTGTCTTCGGATGCCGGCTTTCCATGCGCCTCCTGATACGCCTTGCGATAGGCATCGAATACCGACCGCGCCACGGCCCCCGACAGGAAGGTGGCGCAGACATAGCCCAGCTTGGCCTGCTGTGCTGCACTGCTGCCGCTGGACGCCGTCATCCAGATGGGGGGCGTGGGCTGCTGGATGGGGCGCGGCCACAGGCTGATGGCGCGATAGTTGAAGAACTCGCCATCCCAGGAGAAATTCTCACCCTGGTTGGTCAGTGCCTCCTTGATCAGGTCATGCGCCTCCCAGAACCGGTCCATGAAGCGGACGGGCTGGCGGTTGGACATGAACACCTCATAGGCGGCCCCCTTGACCAGCCCCACCTCCAGACGCCCATTGGAGATGACGTCGGCCATGGCGATCTCTTCCGCCACGCGCACCGGATTGGCGCGGTTGCCGATGGGAATGCCCAGCGCCAACAGGCGGGCATTGCGCGTCTGCCGCGCCAGGATGGCCAAGGTCGTCATGCAGGAGGTCGACATGCAGGTCGCCGCGGCATGATGCTCGTTGATCATGATGTTGAAGCCCAGCTCGTCGGCCAGGACATACTCATCCAGATAACGGTTGATCAGCCGGCCCGCCTCGACAGGATCGCAATGGTTCTGGGCCAAGGTGATGCGCATCGGCCCCGGCACCTCGAATGCGGGATGATAGGCCTGTTCGCTGAATTGCCAGACTTTCATGGTGCGGTTTCCTCAAGCAGCCGTGGAGGTGGCGCGTTGGACGAAATGTTCGATCTTCGCCGCCGCCACATTCGGGCGATCGACATAAATGCGGTGGCCACAATCCGGGATGGTCTCAAACCCCGCGCCGGGGATCAGGGCAGCGTAGTCGCGGCCATAGTCCAGCGACGCGATGGCATCCTCTTCCCCCCACAGGACCAGCGTCGGCGTGGTGACGCGGTGCAGCCGGTGGCGCAGTTTGGGATTGCACATATAGGGCGACCAGCCGAACAGCATCGTCGCCTCGGCATTGCGCACCCGACGTTCCAGCACCTCGTCAGGCAGGGTGGACAGGTCCAGCTTGGGGGCCGGCGTCACCTGCGATCTGGCCTCTACAGTGCGGCCATCCTGCGTGAAGATATCCAGGACGCGGCGCGTCTTGCGGTCCGCCGTCTCAATCCCGAACGGTGCGCCCAGCACCGACAGGGCGATACGCCCATTATTCTTGACCAGCATCTCCGCCGCGATCCAGCCGCCGAAGGAAAAGCCGGCAAGGACAACGTCCCGCAGATCCAGCTGCTCCAGCAGATCGAGATAGAAATAGCCCAGATCATCGACCGTGGAGAAAGGCCGCGGCAGATCGGACCCGCCGAAACCCGGATGCGACGGGGCATAGACCCTGTAGCTGGCGGAAAGCCTTTCGATCAGGGGCGCCAGACCCTCGACCCCATCCATGCCATGCAGCAGCAGCAAGGGCCTGCCCTCGCCTTTCACCAGCATTTCAAGGCGCACACCGCCCACATGCAGGAACCGCGTTCCGGAAGGGGAAAGGGCATCCGCCACTTCGCTGTTCATCCGCCATGACCTTTCTTGTACGCTTTTGCGCATGATTGACGATGCCCAATTACTGGCCGGGGCAAGGCTTAACCGTCCAATTCTTTGTCTTGCAGAACCGATGCCGGCGCGGTATCAATTGCTCATGGAACTTCGGCATCTCCGTTATTTTCAAGCAGTTGCACGCGAAGAGCACTTCGGTCGCGCCGCGCAGGTCATCCATATCGCCCAGCCGGCCCTGACCCGGCAGGTACGCGATCTGGAGGATGAGCTGGGCGTGCAGCTGTTCGAACGGCTGCCACGCGGCGTGCGCCTGTCACCGGCCGGTCGCGCCTTCCTGGAGGATACGAACGCCATCCTGGAGAAGCTGCAGCGCTCCGTGGCGCGGGCCAAAAGCTACGCCACGGGTCAGGTCGGCTCGGTCCAGATCGGGTTCAGCGAGTTGGCGTCCCGTCACCCCGAAATCCCAGCCAAGCTGTTGCAGTTCCGCCTGGACGAACCGCTGGTGGAACTGAACCTGCTGCCCATGAGTTCGATGAACCAGATTGATGGGTTGCGCAACGGCACCGTCGATCTGGCCATCGTCTACGACATCCATTTGTCGGATGAGAATTTGGGCCTGCTGGATAGTTGCGAACTGGGCAGCAGCGAGATCGTGCTGGCCTTGTATGAGGATCATCCCCTGGCCCAGCGCCCGATCCGCATGAAGGATCTGACCGACGAACGTTTCCTGTTCCCGGCCCGCAAGCCGCAGCCGCGCTATTTCGACCGGCTGATGCAGGCCTGCCTGTCGCATGGTTTCTCACCGAATATCGTACAGGAAACGGCGACGGACAGCATCCTGCTGTCCCTCGTCGCCGTCGGCATGGGCATCGGCTTCACCCAGAAAACCGGTGGCACCCCGCGTCAGGGCGTAGTGCTGCGTGAGGTCGAAGACCTGGACGTGTCCTTCCGCCTGCATCTGGCCTGGCGCAAATCCGACCCCTCACCCGCCGTCCTGCGCTTCGTCAACGCGATGCGGTAAGTCCACCCAACCGCAACTGCCGATACGCCGCCAGCAGTTCCTGCTTGTCCATGACCCCCAGCTTGCAATAGGCGCGGCGGCGATAGGTGATGATGCTGGACAGCGTCAGACCCGTTTCAGCCACGATCTCCCCCTGCGTCCGGCCCAGGATGAAGCCCGCCGCCACCTGCGCCTCCCGCGCGCTCAAGCCGGCATCGGCAGACAGCAGTGCTTGCCGCACCATCGCCGGCGTCTCGTCGCCAGACCGGCTGGCCGACAGTTCGACATGCCGGGACAGGGAAGCCATCAGCAGGGGGGCGACATCCTCCAGCCGCGCGATGTCGCCCGGTCGGAACGCGCCGTCGCTGGTCGCGCGGTAGCCGTTGGCGATCAGCGCGTGCCGTCCGGCGGCCTGGATGCTCAGCCGCTCCCCGATCCCGCCATTCTCGTAGCAAGTGCGGCGGTAATCGGTGTCAGCGATATCGCCGGCACAGGTCCTCACAATGCGTACTCCGCCCCCTGCGCGCCGCACGTCGCTGTCGTGGCGCCAATATCGCCTTGAATAGGCGGTGGAGGCGGTATGGGCAAAATCCGGGACACCCCGGCATTCCCCTTCCGCGAACAGGGTCCGTGGCGCGCCTGCCCCCTGGAAGCAGAAGGCGGAGAACAGGCGTGCCCCGCACAGCGCCTCCAGCGTCGCAAGGAACCGGGCCGGAAATTCCGGGGCACCGACCGTGGTCACCACACCGGCAAGCATGCCGATATCGTCACGCATCATCATCCTGTCCTCCCGCCGGGGGGACGAAGCCGCCCTTCGTCCGCCTTAAGATGGAACCAGCCACACCAAGGGAGCCGACGCCATGTCCACGCCACCGCCGATCAAGGGCCTCTACCACTATGCCTATCCGTGCCGCGACGCAGAGGAGACAAGGCACTTTTACGAAGACATCCTGGGCCTGCCGCTGGTCAATTGCATGACCGCCGACCGCGTGCCCAGCACGGGCGAGGAAAAACCTTACATCCATATGTTCTTTGCCATGCAGGACGGGTCCTACATCGCCTTTTTCGACCTGGGCGAAAACCAGATGCCGGAGCCATCCCCCAATACCCCCGCCTGGGTACAGCATTTCGCCATGGAGACCGGGTCAGTGGAGGACGTGTTGTCCATGCGCGACCGGTTGAAGGCACATGGGGTGGAGGTCCTGGGCCTGGTCGATCACGAATTCGTGAAGTCGATCTATTTCTTCGACCCCAACGGCCTGCGCCTGGAAGTCACAACCCGTACCGAGCCGCCCGGCTACGTCGTTGAAGCCGCCCGCACCGCCCGCGCCGACCTGGATAAATGGACCGCTGACAAGGCCGCGCGGTTGCGAGCGCGGGCCACCTAACTAACCGCTTTTCCTGCTTTCCCCGCGGAAGCGGGGACCCAGGGGCCACAAGCCCGACAGTTCGCCGCCCACGGCCCCTGGACCCCCGCTTTCGCGGGGGAGGCAGTAAGGTGTTGATCCGGAGCGAACTCCTCCCCTCAAAACCCCTTCTTGCGGCTCCAGTCCAATATCAGCCCCATGCAGGTCTCCAGATGCTCGGGCTGCCCAATGTAGTAATGAGTAGCCCCTACGATACGGTGATACTCCTTGTCTGGTGTCGCCAGCGCCGCATGGATCATCGGATTATGCGCCGCCGGCACGGCGTCATCGGCGGTATTTTCGATCTGCAGCACCGGCGTGCGGTTGATCTTGGCGGCGTTCATCGGCCCCTTGGCGTTGGACAGGTCATAGCTCCACTGGCTGAGCCATGACCGCAACGTACAAAAGCGCGCCAGCCCCACCGGCCCGACGTTGACGGTGCGCGGATCGCCCATATAGGACCAGCCCGGCCGCCGCTCGCTGGGCTCGATGGTCGGGTCCAGCCAGCGCACGTCGCACATAGTGCGGTGGACAACAAAGGCCCGTTCCTGCTCCGCCCCACCCCTGGCGCGCAGTCGTTCCAGTTGTTCCTGGCACCAGGCCGTGATGCGGCGGTTGCGCGCCACCTGCTGCGCCCGGAAGGCCGCGATGAAATCGGCGCTGAACGGTGCCTTGTTGGGGCAATCCCCGGCATAGATGTCGAATTCGATGTCGCGTCGGTCGGGGTCCAGCTCATCGATCACCGACGGGTCCAGCCATTCGGTTAGCGTTTCCGCCCGCGACAGATGCGCCGCGATGAAGATCACCCCGTCGGCGGGCGACAATCCCGCCGCCGTCAGGTCCACCGCGTCGCCCGCCGGCGTGTGGGTGATCGTCGGTTTTTCCGCCTGCGCCTGATAGAACAGCGACAGCGACCCGCCGCCCGACCAGCCGACAAGTACCACGCGTTCATAGCCCAGCACCTCACGCGCATGCGCGATCCAGCGGCCAAGGTCGATGGCCACCTTCTCCATGATCAGGGCGCTGTCATTGCGCGGATAACGGCTGGCCGCGCACAGCACATGCAGCCCCCGGTCCGCCAGCGCCATGGGCATGGGCAGAAGCTGAAGCGTGGAGGTCGGGTGCATGAACACATAAACCGTGCGCGCCCGCTCCCCGGCGGGGCACAGCAATTGTCCCTCCAGATTGACCTTTCCCGAATTGCCCGCGAAGCCATAGGTTTCGCTGAACCCCTTTGTATCGGGGAAACTCACCACCTGCGGATGCCTGACCCAGGCTGCCGATTCCGACATCTTAATCTCCTTCTTTTGTTCCCTCAGGCGCCGGGCGGGCACATCCGTGCCCTTGGCTCACGGCGCACGAGCGCCGGGCCGGCAGTCGCCGGCCTCTACTGGTCATTGGCAATGACCAGTGGTCCCGTCACAGCGGCACCGTCGTGACATCGTGGCGGAACAACCATTCGTAGCGTTCCGCGACCTTTTGCGGGTCCCATTCCCGGTCGACATAGGCCTGCGCGCCCTCGGCACTGGCCAGAGCCGGGTTGTGGAAGCGTCCGGCGTTCGACGCCGCCCCCTGCACCACGCGCGTCGTCCGCTCGATCCGCGCGCCCTGATAGGCGCGGAGCGCGCGGGCGTAATCATCGCCATGGGCTTCCAGCGCGCGGGCCAGGACGAACCCATCTTCGATGGCCATGGAAGCACCCGATGCCATGAAGGGCAGCATCGGGTGCGCCGCATCGCCAAGCAGCGTCACCCGCCCCTGTGTCCAGTTCTCCAGCGGCTTGCGCGACAGCAGCGCCCAGCGGAAGGGTTGCGGGATGGCGCGGATATAATCCTGCACGTCCTCATGCCAGCCCGGATAATCGGCCAGACAGGCCTCCACCGTCGACGGGCTGGACCAGCTTTCGGTCTTCCAGTCCTGGTTTTCCACGACACTGGAGAAATTCATCAATTCGCCGCGCCGGATCGGGTAATTGACGATATGGCCGCCCGGCCCGATCCAGTTGACCCCGACATCACGCACCAGATGGGGCGGCAGCTTGTCCATGGGGATGACACCGCGCCAGGCGACGATGCCCGTGAAGCTCGCCTGCATCTCCCCGAACAGCTTCTGCCGGATGATGGAATGCACCCCGTCAGCCCCGATCACCAGGTCGTGGCGCTGTGCCGGCTTGGCTGCGAAGGACAGCACCACCCCGCCCGACCATTGCTCCACATCGACACAGCGTGCCCCCAACTGGATCACGTCGGGCTTCAGGGCCCGTACCGCCGCTGCCAGCACGCTGTGCAGATCATTGCGGTGGATAGTGATATAGGGCGCGCCATAGCGTTCGACCGATTGCGGACCCAGATCGAACAGCTTCCAGGTCTGTCCCGTGCTCCATAGCCTTATCTCCTTGCCCACCGGGCAGAAGGATTGGGCCAGCACCTGATCCAGGATACCCAGTGCCGCAAAGACGCGGGTGCCATTGGCACTGATCTGCAACCCCGCCCCCACCTCCCGCAATTCGTCCGCCTGCTCATAGACGGTGACATCAAACCCCCGCTGCAAAAGCGCCAGGGCTGCGGTCAGCCCGCCCATGCCCGCCCCGACAATCGCTATCCGCATCTGATCCTCGCTGCGCTTCATGTTGTTTGCTATTTCTGAATAGCATTCGTCAATAACACAAGACTCAAATCCTGACCACAGCGCAATGCACAGGTGACGGAACCCCCGCTCCTCTGTTACGCATGAGGCAAACCAGAGAGAGAAACCCGCCGATGCCACCCGATGACGCCCTGAACCAGAAGCGACGCGTACAGTCGATTGAGGTCGGGTTCCGCGTCATCCGCGTCCTGCAACAGGCCCATGAACCCATGGCGCTGCGCGATATCGCCAAGGAGGCCGACATGCCGGCCAGCAAGGCGCATCTCTATCTGACCAGTTTCATGCGCGAAGGGCTGGTGGCGCAGAACCCGCAGACCGCGCGCTATTCCCTGGGTCCCTACGCCACCGAACTGGGCCTGTCGGCCATCCGGCAGCTGTCGGTGGTGGAGGCCGCGAACGGGGAGATGGCGGAACTGACGGCACAGACCGGCTGCGCCACCTATCTCTCCGTCTTCACCGAATATGGCCCCGCCATCGTGTCCAAGGTGGATGGCAACCGGCAGGGTGCCTTTACGGTACGGCTGGGCCATGTCCTGCCCATGGCCAGTTCCGCCACGGGCCTGATTTTCCTGGCCTTCCTGCCGCAGGCCCAGACCACCCTGGCCGCCGACCGCGACGCCGAAATGCCGGCGGCATCGCTGTTGGCCGATGTGCGCGACAGGGGCTATGCCACCACCAGCGGCCTGATCAACGCCAACTTCGCCGCCGTTTCCGCCCCTATCTTCGATTACAGCGACGGCATGACTGCCGCCCTGACCCTGCTGGGGCCGGACAAGTACCTGACCGGTGCGCGTACACAGTCGAGCATTGATCAGGTCCTGGCCGCCGCCAAGCGCGTCACGGTGAAGATGGGGGGGCGGGCGTCCGCGCGACGTTGAGGACGTTCATTCAACATATGTTCGCCTTCCCGGCGAAGGCCGGGACCCAGGGGCCACAGGATCAAACCTCTACGCAGCCTTGATCAAAGCGGCCGAAGGGTTGGGCGTTTGGCCCCTGGGCCCCGGCCTTCGCCGGGGAAGCGAGAATAGTTGAACCTGAAGTCAGCAGAACTGCCCTATAAGGCAATCGCAATGGACTTCACCTCCGTATAGGCCTCAACCCCCTCGCGCCCGTTCTCCCGGCCCCAGCCGGACTGCTTGAACCCGCCGAACGGCAGGGCCGGGTCCAGGCCACCGCCATTCACGCGCACCGTGCCGGCCTTGATCTTGCGCGCCAGCTTATGTGCGGCGCTAAGATTTTGGGTCCAGACGATGGCGCCCAGCCCGTAATCGGTATCATTCGCCTGGGAAGCGATGGTGTCCAGGTCGGCATCACTGAACGACATTGCACACAGGACGGGGCCGAAAATCTCCTCCCGCACCACCGACATCTGCGGATTGGTGCCCGTCAGCACCGTGGGCGGCACGAAATAGCCGGGGCCGGAGGCGGCACTGCCCTGCCCGCTGATCGTCGCCCCGTCGCGCAAGCCCGCTTCGATATAGGACAGCACGCGGGCCTTCTGTTCCGCCGATACCACCGGCCCCATCTGTGTGCCGGGGTCCAGGCCGGGACCAACGCGCAGCTTGGCCGCGAAATCGGCCACCCCTTCTATCAGCGCCTCGAACACGCTTTCATGCGCGAACAGGCGGGAGCCGGCATTACAGATCTGGCCGGCATTGGTGAAGATCGACCGGGCCGCCCCCTCGATGGCGCGGGTGATATCGGCATCGGGCATCACGATCACCGGCGTCTTGCCACCCAGTTCCAGGGTCACGCGCTTCATGGTCGCGGCGGCACCCTTGACGATCAGGCGACCAACCTCGGTGGAGCCGGTGAAGGTCACCTTGTCCACGCCCGGATGCGCCACCAGCGCCGCCCCCGCCGCCTCCCCCAACCCGGTCACCAGATTGAACACGCCCTTGGGGAACCCGACCTCCGCCATCAGATGGGCAAGACGCAGCGCCGTCAGCGGCGTCTGTTCGGCGGGTTTCAGGATGATGGTGCAGCCAGCGGCCAGGGCCGGGGCGGTCTTGGCCACCGCCATGGCCAGCGGCGCGTTCCAGGGCACGATGGCCGCCACCACGCCCACCGGTTCCCGCACCGTATAGGCGTGCCAGGTGCCGGGGCCGGACAGGTTCACGCTCTCCCCGTTCAGCTTCGTGGGCCAGCCGGCATTGTAGCGCAGGACCTCCACGGCGTGCGGCACGTCGAACATGCGGGCATCACGCAGCGGCTTGCCATTGTTCAGCGTTTCCAGCAACGCGAACTCGTCTGCATGCGCCTCAATCGCATCGGCCAGCCGCCACAGAAGGCGGGCGCGTTCCGACGGCTTCATCGTGGCCCAGGGACCGTCCAGTGCGGCCCGCGCGGCCCGGACCGCCAGATCTACATCCGCTTCGCCGCCCGCCGCCGCGCGGCCGATCCGTGACCCGTCACCGGGATTGAAGGTTTCAAAGCTGGAACCCGACCGTGGTTCGCGCCACTCCCCGTCAATGAACAGGCCATGCTCCCTGCCCGCGAATTGCAGCGCCCCATCCAGGGCGAGTTTGTCCTTGGCGATATCCGGCATGTGTCACCGTCTGGCTATGATGGATGGAATGGGTCCGGCGCAATGCCGCATGGACGCCGCCTTGGGCGTCTCTTCATTTGCTATTGTTGAACATCTTCCGTTATTGTGCAACAGCTCCTTTCAAGATTATGCGAGGGACCTTGTCGCAGGAATTCGACCATATCGTCGTCGGTGCCGGATCGGCTGGATGCGTCCTGGCCAACCGGCTGACCGAGGATGGCACCCGCCGCGTGCTGCTGATTGAGGCGGGCGGCTCCGATGCCAGCCCGTTCCACGCCATGCCACTGGGCTTCATGGCCGCCATGGCCGACCCGGCCAAGGACTGGGGCTATGCCACGGAACCGGAACCGCATCTGGATGGCCGTCGCGTGCCCCTGCCGCGCGGTCGGGTGCTGGGCGGCTGTTCCACTACCAACGGCATGATCTATATGCGCGGCCATTCCGGCGATTATGACGAATGGCGCGATCTGGGCTGTCCCGGCTGGGGCTATGACGATGTCCTGCCCTATTTCCGCAAGATGGAGGCAAGCTGGCGAGGGGCTGGCCCCCATCATGGCGGCGACGGCCCGCTGTCGGTCAGCGCGGTCAACCATCCCTGGCTGCGCATCGACCAGATCATGGAATCAGCTGCCGCCGCCGGCTTCCCGATGAGTGACGATCTCAGCGGCGAGCGGCAGGAAGGTTTTGCGCTCAGCGAGGTGACGGTGGACCGGCGCGGACGCCGCGCCAGCGCAGCCCGCGCCTATCTGCGCCCGGCCCTGAAGCGACCCAACCTGTGCCTTGTCACTCAGGCACAGGTGACGCGCATCCTGTTCGACGGCAACCGCGCAATTGGCGTGGAATATCGCCGCGACGGCACCCTGCATCAGGTGCGGGCGCGTCGTGAGGTCATTCTGTCGGGCGGGTCCTACAATTCCCCGCAATTGCTGATGCTGTCCGGCATTGGTCCGGCCTCCCACCTGCACGAACACGGGATCGATGTGCGGGTGGACAGTCCGGGCGTCGGCGGCAATCTGTCCGAACATCCCCTGGTCTATGGCGAATTCGCGGTGACGGGCGACACGTTCCTGCGGCAGTTGCGCCTGGACCGCGCCGTCCTGTCGGTGCTGCGCTGGGCCCTGCTGGGCAGCGGGCCGTTCGCATCGCAGGTGACCAGCTGTGCGGCCCTGATCCGAACCTTGCCGGAACTGACGCGACCGGATATTCAGCTGATGGTGATGCCGGTGCGCCTGGACGCCAAAATCTGGACGCCCGGCCTGGGCAAGCGGCTGGCCGACATGTTCTCCGTCATGGTGATCCAGTTACATCCCGAAAGCCGGGGGCGGGTCAGCCTGCGCTCCGCCGATCCGGCGGACAAGGTGCGGGTGCAGTTGAACCTGCTGTCGCATGAACGCGACTATGCCGAACTGCGGCGGGGCATCCGGGCTTTACGCACGCTGTTCGCCGCCGGTCCGCTGGCAGAACTGGCCGGGCGGGAGACAAAGCCGGGGGCGGATTGCCAGAGCGATGCCGACCTTGACGCCTTCATCCGCGCCAATCTGCGCATCACCCAGCACCCGGTGGGAACCTGCCGCATGGGCAGCGGCGAAGACGCCGTGGTCGATCCGCAGTTGCGCGTCATCGGCGTGGAAAACCTGCGCGTGGTCGACGCCTCCATCATGCCCACCGTGCCCGGCGGCAACACCAACGCCCCGGTGATCATGGTGGCCGAGAAGGCGGCGGATTTAATCCGGCAGTGATAAGGCTGATTTTGTTCCCGGTTTGTGCCAAACTGCCCTTGAAAATACCGTCCAACCGTCTGGTGCAGGTCACGCCGCGTGCGAGACCTGCACCTGTGAACTAAAACGCTGCCAATTTCATGTCGCATGATGTTGCGCAGGAAGGCCCTTCCGGACTTGTTGGCACCGCCGCTCTGAAACGTTGCCCCTTTTTATGGTGCGTGATGTTTCACATCGGCGCTCCATTCGGAGGCACCGGCATCAGCACTCCGAAACACACCTCCTCCGAATTCCCCACAAACAAAAAAACGCCGGAGCGGTTGTCCGCTCCGGCGCAGTGCATGGGGGAAGAGGAAACTCACATCCGGGCGCGCAGGCCGAACACCCAATAACGCCCGCGATTATCGAAGAAGGGCGAATTGGCGATGGTGGGCTGCACGATGCCGTTCGGCGTGATCGGCGGCGCCTCGTTGGTCAGGTTCTCGACCGAAGTATAGATGGTCAGGTTTTCCGTGACATCATAGGCGACGTTGGCGTCGAAATAATTGATGCCGTCGATTTTATTGTCCGCGATGTCCAGCCGTGTCTGGTTAAACCGCGTATCGATCTTGCCGCCGGAGACATAGCGGTAGGCTACGCCGAACTTCCAGTCATCGATGCTGTAATTGGCGCTGAGATTGACGCGCCATTCTGGTACACCCTGCGGCGGGGGCGAAATGCCGGCCAGCCCGACATAATCGTCGGTCCTGCCGTTCGCCGTAGTGCTCAGCTTGTCGGCATGGCTGGCCAGAAGGCGCAACTGCATGTCGCCACCGATGCTGCCCAGATCCAACGGGAAGGAATAGACTGCCTCGAAATCCTGCCCTGCCACTTCCTGGGAATTGGCATTGAAGGGGACGATGTTGATACGGGTGATGATGCCGTTGGTGCGGATGATGCTGGGGCAGAACTGGGCCTGTCCACGGGCGCAGAAATTGGCGATATCCTGCCCCGCCACCACCGAAATCGCGTCCTTCACCTTGATATTGTAATAGTCGAAGGAGGCACGGAAGCCGCTCAGCCAATCCGGCTGCACCACGAAGCCGACGGAGTAGGTGTCGGCCTTTTCCGGCAGCAGGTTGGGATTGCCGCCGGTGATCAGGGTCGTCTGCCGCGCGATATTGTCGGCGGGGTCGATGATCGAATTGATCACCTGATTACCCTTGGAGAACAGCTCGAAATTGTTGGGCGCGCGGATATCGCGGGACAGAGTGCCCCGGAACCGCAGGTCGGGGATAGGTTCGTAATTGCCGCCGACCTTCCAGCTCCACACCGTGCCGCTGGTCGAATAATCCGTGTAACGGGCTGCCGCGTTCAGTTCCAGTTTGTTGGCGAAGGCAGCACCGTCGGCCAGCGGTACCGCGACCTCCGTATAGGCTTCCTTCACATTGTATTTGCCGCTGAAGGGCTGGGCATTGATGGAGCGCCAGCGGCTGGCGGCGGAATCCGCGTCCGACGTCTGGGTGGTCTTCTCTGTCCGGTATTCAGCACCCGCCGCGATGGAGACCGGCCCGGCCCAGGTGGAAAAGGGGGAACCGGAGATGTTGGCGGCATAAACCTGCTGCTCCATCTCGGCATAGGTGGTGGAGGTGCCGTGATAATAGGACAGCGCCTGCGACGTGATAGAGCCGGCACCAAACGGGTTGATGGGGATGCAGCCCCGGATATCCCCGAACGGGTCCTGCGCCGCCGTCGGGTTGGGGTTGTTCAGCAGCACGCGGCAGACAGGCTGGCCCGTGGCCGGGTTGACGACGCTGTCGATGCCATAGGTCCAGCGCTGCGCGATGCGGTTATTATAGGCGGCCTGGTCATAGGTGTTGCGGCCCAGCTGACCGGTCACACTCCAGGCCCAGGTGCCGCCCAGGCTGCCCTCCGCGCCGAAGCTGGCGCGCCGGGCCTTGGTCGTCGTCTCAAAGATGGAATTGCCATCCTCCACATTGTAACGGCCGAACGGGATGCTGGTCAGGCCCAGCGACGCCATCGCCGCCTTTACCGAACTGTTCAGGAAGGCATTGTCGTTGCGGATGGTCAGCGTGCCCGTATCCGGGTTCGGCACCAGGTCCGATTTGGCATGCACTTCCGAATAGAGCATGTCGGCAAACAGGCTGACATTCTCCGTCAACTCGAAATCCACACGGCCATAGCCGCTCTTGCGCTCGATCTTGGGCAGCAGGTTGCCACCATCCACCGCCTGATCGCCGTTGCCACCGCCCTGCATATAGGTGGTGCCGATATTGGTGCCGTATTGGAACGGCATGGGCACGCCATTGGGTCCGAACTGCACACCCGTGCCGGCGGCAAAACCAAGGCGCGCGGCCAGATTGCGGGCCAGCG
Organism: Niveispirillum sp. FG156; assembly: GCF_057809555.1. Taxonomy (NCBI): domain Bacteria; kingdom Pseudomonadati; phylum Pseudomonadota; class Alphaproteobacteria; order Rhodospirillales; family Azospirillaceae; genus Niveispirillum; species Niveispirillum sp. FG156. The sequence continues at coordinate 62,340 of NZ_JBMDKE010000006.1, forward strand.
TGTTGCTGCCGCCCTGCAAGCCCACCACACCGCCCGGCGTCATCTGCGAGAAGACGCCGTCATTGACGATCAGCAATCGCGGCTGACCATTGGTGGCCGTATAGGCGGGGTTGGTCAGTTGCACCGTATGGTCATCGCCCCAGGGGCGGCTGGCCTGGCTGGTCTGCCCGGCATTATGCATGTAATCGCCGGCGACAGACGCATGCAGCTTTCCATCCAGGAACCCATGACCCACGGCGAAATTCACCGATGGACGCTGGAAATCGCCATAGTCGGAAACACCATAGGAAACGTCAGCCTTGGCGCCCTCGAACTGCTTATCCAGCACGAAATTGACGACGCCCGCCACCGCATCGGAGCCATAGGCGGCGGACGCGCCGCCGGTCACGATCTCCACGCTCTTGATCAGGGCGATGGGAATGATGTTGGTGTCGATGGTCCCGGCAGGATCGGTCACGCCCACCCGGTTGCCATTCATCAAAACCAGCGTGCGTTGCGTGCCCAGGCCGCGCAGGTCGGCGTTCGACGCCCCGATGGGCTCGCTCGACTTGCCGATATTCTGGTTGACCTTCAGTTGCGGCAGTTCCTGCAACAGGTCGGAGACGGTGCTGATCGCCTTGTCCTGCAACTCGGCCGCACCGACCGATGTCAGGGGCGTGGGGGCCGTAAAGCCGGAAATGCGCGTGCCGGTGACGACAATCTCTTCCAGCTCCAGTTCCTGTGCGCCCACCATCTGGGGAGCCAGCAATCCGACGCCAAAGGCGATGAGGCTGACCGGACCGAACTTCGACATATGCATGTGGGAACCGCGACGCAGCTCTTGAACCATCTGTTCCTCCCTGACCGGACGGCTTTATCCGGCACTGTATTGTTTGTTATTTTCATACTGAATTCGTTATAACGAAATTCCAATGCTACTCTTGGCGCGTTCAATACCCTTCCGGTATCAAACCTTGGCCAGCCCGCATGGTTAGGCGCGCGTCAAAAGAAGCAGAGCCGAAGGGCCGTGTCAGAGATGCGGCGGCGTGTGGCGGCATCGGGCACCAGTTCCTGGAACAGGGCAATGGTGTCGGCATAGGACACGGCCCCCTCCTTGCCTACGAAGGGCGCGTCGCTGCCCCAGAGCAGGCGGTCGCCGCCGGCCTCATACAGCAGCCGTGCCGCCGCCACCCGGCGTAACGCGGGATCCAGCCGGAACCCGGCGGAGATTTTCACCCAGGCGCGTCCCGTCGCCACGGCACGCAGGATCGCCTTGAACCCCTCCCCCTCCATACCGTCTGGCGCACGCAGCAGGCCGAAATGATCGACGACGACATTGATGCCGTGCGCCATCAGGACCGGCAGCACGACCGCCTGCTGATCGGCACTGGCGTTCAGTTCGACATGCATGCCGCAATCGGCCAGCCGGTTCAGGAACTTGGCGTAGCGGAAGCTGGCCAGATCCGGCGGGGCGGCGTCCAGCTTCCACTGCATGCGCACGCCCACCACGCCCTGATCGGCCAGCGACCGGATCGCCGCCGCATCCGTCTCCGGCTCCAGCATGACGGTCGCGCGCAGGCGCCTGTACCGGGCCAGTGCCGCCAGCGTGTAGTCGTTGTAATCGCCATACAGGCTGGCGGCGGTGACGATACCGAACGCGATGCCATGCCGGTCCAGATCGGCCACGTAATCCTCAGCCGTGTATTCATAATCTGGTCGGGTCCAGGCATCCTCCCGAAACGGCATGCGCCGCGTCATGATATGGGCGTGGGCATCGACGATGGGCGGATCGGCCAGCATTCCTAGATCGCTCCCCGCTGGAACAGGCTGCGGGCCGTGGCGCGCAGATAGAGACGGCGTTCTTCCGGGTTCAAAAGAAAGGCCGAGGTGCGCGCCTGCGCCGCCATGCTTTGATAACTGTCAGGCGTGTTGCCGACATCGGAACCCCACATGATATGGTCGGCCCCCATGATGTCCGCCGCACGCCGGACAAAGGCGCCATGATCGACCCCGGCCTTGTCGAACATCTGGAAATTGATACTGGTCAGCTTGAAATAGACATTGCGGAACCGGCGCATGGAAACCAGTTCCGGCACCAGCCCCAGCGACCCCGGCTCCCCCCCGCCCGGCCAGCCGAAATGGTCCAGCGCGATGCGCAGGCGCGGGAAGCGGCAGGCCAGGGCCGCGATACGTTCCAGGGCCGCCGCCGACGGTACGCCCGGCGCATACATCACCACCATGGTCAGGCCGTGGCGGTCGGCGGCCTGCCAGCTTTTCAGGGCGGCGTCACTGTCCAGCCAGGGATAATTGCCCCCGGCATCCGGGGACCCGAACAGGCGCAGCCCCACGATGGCGTGATCAGCCACCATCCGGTCGATCTTGGCGGGGCTTTCCGGGTCCTGGGCATCCAGCATGACGACGGCGGAGAACTGTGCGGGATAGGCATCCGCCATATCCAGCAGGTAGCGGTTATCCTTCTTGTAGACCGTGTTGTACTGCACGGCGGTGCCGCCGATGATGCCGGTCGCCGCCCATCGTTGCAGCAGCCGCTCCCCCGTCATCGGGTCAGCTTCGATGCGCCGGCGCAGGTTCTCCTCCCCTTCCCTGGCGTTGCGCGTATCCATGGGATAGCGCGCCTCGTCGGTGGTGAAGACATGCGCGTGGGAATCGTACAGCGGTTCCCGACTGGTTGCCTGGCTCATGCTCTCCCCCTTACACAGCAGCCTGGGGCGCGGTCGGCTTGATGGACCGGCCCAGCACCAGCAGGGCCACGGCGGGGATCACGCTCAACGCCGCGAAGAACACAAAGGTGGCCCCCCGCCCGATATCCGCGCCCAGCAGCAGACCCCCGATGAACGGACCGATGACGGCCCCGGCCCGGCCGACCCCGACCACGAACCCGACACCGAAGCTGCGCAGGTGCAGCGGGTACTGGGCAATGGTGGTCAGGAACACGCCGGTATAAGACCCGACCGTAAAGAAGGTCAGCGCACAGGCCAGCGCGATCATCACCGGCGCACCGGCCTGCACATTGCCGAACAGCACCAGGACGCAGCCCATGACCAGGAAGAAGATGGCGGTCAGCCGCCCTTCGCCCACCCGCTTGGCCAGCATCCCGACCATGATGTGGCCGACCGACCCGCAGATGCCCTGCGCCACACCGGCAAAGCTGGCCTGTGTCGGCGTCAGCCCGGCATCCACCAGGACGGTCGGCTTCCAGTTCAGCAGGAAATAACCCACGACGGCATAGACGAAGGAGGCCGTCCACATCAGCAGCGACAGGCGCCGCACGTCGCTGGACAGCAGGGCCATCGCCCGGTTCTCCTTACGCTCGCTGCGCGGCGGCGGGGGCGGCAGTTCCGACAGGGTGGGCTGCCCCAGTCCGGTCAGGATCTTGTTGAGGCGCGGCAGAGCGTTGCGGGGCCGCGCCGACAGAAGATAGGCCGGCGATTCCCACATGAACAAGGTCAGCACCGCCAGCAGCACGATATTGATGCCCGCACCGACCACAAAGACCGACCGCCAGCCATAAGGTTCCAGAAGAAGCCCGGTGACGGCACCGCTGATGGTCATGCCGATGCTGAAGCCGGTATGCAGCAGCGACAGCATGAGATTGCGGCGATCATCATTGGCGAATTCGGAGACCAGCACATTCAAGCTGACCACCAGCATGCCCAGGCCGACACCCATCATGAATTTCAGGATGGTCAGCATCTCCATGGAACCGGCAAAGGCCGACAGGGCGTGGGAAACGGTGATACCGGCCAGGGCCAGGAAGGTGACGCCGCGCCGGCCGATCCGTTCGGCAATGGGGGCCGCCGCGAAGGCGCCGATGGCCAAGCCCAGCGATCCCATGGAGAACAGGATGCCCAGGGCAGCACGTGGCACGCCCCATTCGGCGGAAAACAGCGGCGCCGTATAGGCCGCCGACATCATGTCATAGCCTTCGGTGATGTTGATCAGGCAGCACAGCGCGATGATCACATATTGCCGCGTACGCATCGGCATCTTGGCGATGACGTCCAAGGGGCTGGCCGGCATGCTCGTTTCTCCCTGAATTCGGACTGTTCGTTATTCGGCGGCCGCGCGGGCCTGCCTTGGTTCGTCCAGCCCGACCAGGCGGGCGGCGTTGGTGCTGATCATCTTGCGGATGTCATCGTCGGAATAACCCAGTTCGATGCACATGCCGATGACATGGCGGAAGCCCTCCACGGGGCTGGGATTGCCCACCTGCCCCAGGTCGGACCCGATGATGGTGCTGTCCACGCCGCCGGCCTTGATCACCACATCCAGGCTTTCCAGCGTGTAATGCTTGCCCTGCACGCCCGCCCACATGCAGCAGGAATGCTCCAGATAGGCACCCATGGCGGCCAGTTCCTTCATGTCGGCGGCGTTGCAGTCGATCAGGAAGGTGGGGTGATTGACCATCAGGCGCTTCACGCCCCGCGTCTTCGCCTCGGCGAACAGGGGCCAGATCTCGCTGATATGCAGATGGCCCGCCGACAGGATGGCGTCGTAATCGGCGATCTGGTCCAGGATCACCTTCACCTCGTCCAGCAGGTTCCCGCGCGGGTCCAGGACGGTCAGCGCCGTGGGCGGCAGCATCTTTTCCTTGGTGGGCAGGAACTGACGGCGGTGCGAATGCCGGATATGGTTGGCCGCCGAGAAGGTAGGCATCCAGACCAGCCGCGCCCCCAGCTTGAACCCATGCTCCACCGCATAGGGGTTCAGCCCGCCGGAGGTATTGTTTAGCGGCACGCCCGTCAGCAGCTCGATCTTCGGCTTCATCGTCTCCTTCAGAAGCTCGGCCACCGGCGTCACGGAATAATAGTGATCCTTGAACAGGATGGCGCGCAGGCCGGCGGCTTCGGCCTCATGGATGGCCTGCACATGGTTCAGGCTTCGGGGCATGACCGAGGGGCCGCTATGGCAATGCAGGTCAATCGCGCCGATCAGCAGCTCATCAATCCGGCGATCCGTCATCTTTTCCTCCTGTTTCGATAAAGTGACGCCTTCGCGGCGGTTCTTGGTTATTGGCTGCCGTAGGTCAGGTCGAGCCGAAGGCGAGCCCTGACGGCAAAGGCTTTCAATCCTTGTCTGTCAGGGCTCGGGGCGCACTGGCCCTCGACCTGACCTACGATGCATCCGGGGCCGGATAATCGGCCGCGTTCAGCACCCAGCCGTCCCGCGCTGAGAAATCTCGGCGCGGCGGGCAGAAAACGTCGAGCAGGCGGTTCAACCCATCCGCCACCCCTTGCGAGGTGTGCGTGGCCGGCGGCGGGATCACCGCGACCGACGGGCTGGCGCAGAACTCATGCTGATCATCCAGCCAATGCGCGCTGTTGCCCGTCCAGGGCCAGCGCAGATGGTGGATGAAGTCGCCGGCGGTGGCGATGGAATATTGCTCGAAATCATCATGATGGTGCGGCGACAGGTCGGCCGGGTCACGGGGGCCGGGCCGGCCGCTGGTCAGGTTCACCATGAGGGTCGAACAGCGGTAGAGCCGCCCGAACCGCCCCTGCTGCGCCGGCACATCACCGGAATAGACCCGGATGCGGAACCCGCCCACCGGGTCGGGCCAGACCTGGAATGCCGGAACATTGGGGTCGGGCGTGGCATAATCGCCGGCATTGGAACAGCGATCCGCCAGATCGGTAGACCGCACGGTGATCAGCCGGTACAGGTCCCCCTGCCCCAGCGCCTTCACAACGCTGTTGCCCGGCGGCACAAAGGCCACGCAGGGGCCGTGGGCAATTTCCGTCTGGCCGCCAGCCGTGATCTCCACCGACAGACCCGCATCGGGCAGCACGACGGCATATTCATCGACCTGATCCACCCGCGACAATACAGCACCAGCAGACACACGGCTGTAGGCGACGATCAGATTCTGGCCCCGCGCCAGCCAGGTACGGGCAAAAGGCCCTGTTTCCGCTGGGGTTTCCGCGTAGAACCGCCCATAGGATGCGGGTTTGAAGGGTGTCGCAGCGGGCCTTGCCGCCACCGGCGCCAATGCAGCCCGCAAGTCGTTCTTTCCGTACACGCCGCCTCCCGGACACTAATTCTTTCTATTCCGGCATTTGCCGATTGGACCAGTAGGAAGGTAATGCAGGCTTGCGTCTAATTCTTTTTGGTCCGGCAACTGATGCCGCCACGGCATTGGTTTTCCGGCCAACCGCTCCGATACCGCATCGTTATCGAACAAGGCCGCAATCAGCATTTGATTCCGAACCCGCCTTTGCATTGGATGGACAGGCGGCAGGTGTCCCGGAACAAAGGCGACGCCGCCCATTGGGAGGTGCCTTGTGATCAACAGCGTAATCAAACGGCGCCTGGAGAATGACGAACCGGTGTTCGGCACCTTCGTGAAATTCGCCTCGCCAAATCTTGTCGAAATGATCGGGATGTCCGGTTTCGACTTCATCATCATCGACAGCGAACATGCCAATCTGACGCATGGCGAGATCGAAGAGCTGATCCGCGCCGCACAGCTGGTCGGCATGGCCGCCATCGTCCGCACCGCCGACGCCTTCGAAGCCAATATTCTGCACGCGCTGGATAGCGGTGCCAGCGGCATCCAGGTCCCCTCGCTGTCGTCAGCCGAGGAAGCGCGCGCCGTGGTGCGCCGCGCCAAATACCATCCCATCGGCGAACGCGGCTGGGCGCCCGGCTGCCGGGCCGGCGACTATGCCTTCACCCCGCCCAAGACCTATATCGAACGCGCCAACCGCGACACGACGGTCGCCGTCCATGTCGAAAATGCCCGCATGGCCGCCGATATCGAGGCTTTGTGCCAGGTGGACCATCTGGACGTGGCCTTCATCGGCACCGGCGATCTCAGCCAGTCGCTGGGCTATCCGGGAGAGGCCGAACACCCGGAGGTTCAAAAGGTCGTGGACCGGGTGGTCGACGCCTGCAAACGTGCCGGCAAGCATTTCGGCATGGTGGCCAGCAATCCCGACGCCCTGAAACAAGCGGTCGAGCGGGGGTCCCGCTATATCGCCTGGCAGTCCGACATGGTCATGTACAAGAACGCGCTGAAAAACGCGGCGGATCGGTTCGCTCCCTTCCGCGCCAACAGACAAGAGGTCTGAAGTGCCGACATCCGATCTGCAAACGGGGGCATCCGCTTCCCGTATCGATCTCGCACGCCTGCTGCGTCCCCGCTCCATCGCCGTCGCCGGCGCATCACCGGAGCCGGCATCGGTAGGCGGCGTCATCCTGAAGAACATTGTAGGTTCCGGCTTCACCGGGCCGGTGCATCTGGTCAGCCCGACACGTAGCGAGATCAACGGCATCCCCTGCTTGGCCTCGCTCCAGTCCCTGCCCCACGGTGTCGACGTTGCCGTGCTGAACGTGCCGCGCAAGGCCGTGAAGGAAGCGATCGAGGCCTGTATAGAGCGCGGCGTCGGCGGTGCGGTCATCTTCGCCGCCGGCTTCCGCGAGGCAGGCGATGAAGGGGCGGCGGAACAGGATGAAATCGCCCGGATTTGCCGCGAAGGCGGCCTGGCCCTGCTGGGCCCCAACTGCATGGGTTTTGCGAACTACCTCAACGGTGCCGCCCTCAGCTTTGAATCGCTGACCTTCCACCCGGCAGCGGACGGCCCGCATATGGGCGTGATCGCGCAAAGCGGGGCCATGGCGTCGAACATCCGTTCCGCCCTGCTGGCCCGTGGCATCCGCATCTCGCATGTGGTCTCCACCGGCAACGAGGCGGTGGTTCGGATCGACCATGTCATCCGCCATCTGGTGGAAGAAGGGGCGAACCTGATCGCCGTCTATGTCGAACAGATCCGCGATCCCGCCGCCTTCCTGGACGCCGCCCGCATGGCGCGGGAGGCCGGGCGGCCCATCGTGATGGTGCATCCGGGCTCCAGCGCCTCTGGCCGTGCCGCAGCCCAGTCCCATACCGGCGCCATGCTGGGCGATTACGCCACCATGCGGGCGGCGGTGGAGGATGAAGGCGTGGTCCTGGTGGAAACCATGGACGAGCTGTTCGACACCGCCGCCATCCTCTACCGCTTCCCGGCCCCCAGCCAGGGGGCCATGGGCATCGTCACCAATTCCGGTGCGGTGCGCGGCCTCAGCCTGGATTTCTGCGAGAAGGTGGGGCTGCCGGTCGCCACGCTCAGCGATGAGACGCTGGATGGATTGCGCGAAATGCTGCCCCCGCAATGCGAGGCGTCGAACCCGCTGGATGTCGGCATTGCCGGCTTTTCTGACGCATCGGTCTTTGCCAATACCACCAATGCCATGATGGCCGATCCCTCCGTGGGGGCCGTGCTGCTGTCGCTGGCCGGTGGCGGCCCCTGGCAGCAGCGGGCCAAATCAGAGGTGATCGCACCCCTGGCACGCACCGCCCCCAAACCCGTGGCCGTCGCCATCATCGGGGACGAGGCGCCGCTGGACCCCGGCTGTGTGGCGCCGTTGCGCGACACCGACACGCCCCTGTTCCGGTCCCCCGACCGGGCCCTGCGCGCCTTCCGGGCCGTGCAGAACTATGCCGATGCCCTGGCCCGTGTCGGCACCCGTACGACTATGCCCCCGCCCGCCCCGAAGCTGCCCCGCCGGGGTCCGCTGCCGGAATATGAGGGCAAGGCCCTGCTGGCTGAATATGGCATCCGCGTGCCCAAGGGCGTGCTGGTCTTCCGCGACGTGGATTCCGCCGTACAGCTGGCGGCCAGTTTCGGCTACCCGGTGGCCATGAAGCTTCAGGCCGCCAGCCTGACCCACAAGAGCGATGTCGGCGGTGTCATCCTGGGCATCAGGGACGAGGCGGCGCTGCGCGCCGGCTGGCAGCGGCTGATGGAAGCCGCACAGCTTCATATCCCCGAAGGCGGACTGGACGGCATCCTGATCGAAAAGATGGCGCCGCCCGGCCTGGAACTGGTCCTGGGCGGTCGCAACGATCCCGAATGGGGATCGTTCGTGATGTTCGGCCTGGGCGGTGTGTGGGTGGAGGCGCTGGACGCCTTGGAGATGCTGCCTTCCCATGCCGGCCGCGCCCAGATCCTGAACCGGCTGAACCGGATGCGCGGGGCCAAGCTGCTGGGACCGTTCCGGGGACAGCCGGCCCGCGATGTGGAGGCGGTGGCCGACGCCATCCTGGCCCTGGGCGCCATCCTGCGCACCCATCCTGAAATCAGGGAAGTCGACGTCAACCCGATGACGGTATTCGCCAAGGGCGAAGGGGTCATGGCGCTTGACGCATTATTCATCACCGAATGAAAAGGACATCGGACGTGACGACAACCGAAGCCAATGAACGGCCCATCCCCGGCGGCAACGACGTGCTGGTCGAATTTGAGGATGGTATCGCCTGGGTACAGCTGAACCGCCCCGCCAAGCGCAACGCCATGAGCGTAGCGCTGGCCAAGGAAATGAACGAGGTGCTGGACGCGCTGGAAACCGACCCGCGCTGCGGCGTCCTGGTCCTGACCGGCGTGGGCGAGGCCTTTTCCGCCGGCATGGACCTGAAGGATTTTTTCCGGGCCACCGATGGCTTGGGCGATATCGAACGCCACCGCGCCTATCGCTCCACCCGCGCCTGGCAGTGGCGCAACCTGATGCATTATGCCAAGCCGACCATCGCCATGGTCAATGGCTGGTGCTTCGGCGGCGCCTTCACGCCGCTGATCGCCTGCGATCTGGCCATCGCCGACGAAAAGGCCGTGTTCGGTCTGTCGGAGATCAACTGGGGCGTCATCCCCGGCGGGGCCGTGTCCAAGGCCATCGCCACCGTCATGGGCGACCGTCAGGCGCTCTATTACGTGATGACGGGGGAACAGTTCGACGGTGCCAAGGCCCTGTCCATGGGTCTGGTGAATGAAGCCGTTCCCAAGGACCGGTTGCGCGCCCGTACCACGGAAATCGCCCGCACGCTGCTGGGCAAGAACCCCACCGTCCTGCGTCAGGCCAAGCTGGCCTATAAATATGCCCGCGAAATGAACTGGGAACAGGCCTCAGAATATCTGACGGCCAAGGTCGACCAGACCAATTTCGTAGACCCCGAAAAGGGCAAGGAACAGGGTCTGCGGCAATTCCTGGACGAAAAGACTTTCCGCCCCGGCATGGGCGCCTACAATCGTCCCGAATAACCAGGGAGAGGTCATATGAAGCGCCCAAGCGCCAAGAAGGGCAACGAGCTGAAAGCCGTGGTCCCCACCCTGGTGGAACTGACCGACCGCGTGCTGTACGAAGATGTGTGGGAACGCCCCGGCCTGTCCAAGCGCGACCGCAGCCTTGTCACCATCGCCGCCCTGATTTCGATGTACCGGCCCGAACAGCTGCCGGCGCATCTGGGGCTGGCGCTGGATAATGGCCTGACCAAGGAAGAGATCGGCGAAGCCATCGCCCACCTCGCCTTCTACGCCTCCTGGCCGTCGGCCATCTCCGCCAGCCGTAAGTTCCTGGAAGTGCTGGAGGAGCGTGAGGCGAAGGCGAAGGGACAGGCGGGATAGTCACTCCCCCGTCATCCCGGCGAAAGCCCATAGGCGCTAAGATAGGGGTTCGCCCTTTCGTATCCACCCGCTTCTACCGTCATCCCGGCGAAAGCCGGGACCCAGGCTTAGAGCGGCGTCAGCCGCGACATGAGTCATATCGGCGCTGACCGCGCCTCACGCTGGGCCCCGGCTTTCGCCGGGGTGACGGTAAGAGAAGCGGAAAGGGCAATCCCCACTCCTATCTTAGCGCCTATGGGCGAAAGCCGGGACCCAGGGGCAAAACGCCCGACATGTCAGCCGCGTTGCGTTGAGGTTTGCCCTGCCGCCCCTGGGTCCCGGCTTTCGCCAGGATGACGGGAATAGAGGCGCCACCCATCAATGGTGATTTGCCCATGACAAACTTCCTGCTGTCCATCGGCGGTGAGGCGGTGCCCGCTGCTGCCTGCTTCCCCGTCATCGACCCCGCGACGGGCGAACCCTTCGCCCTGGCGCCCGACGCGGACGAGACCCATCTGGACCGCGCCGTCGCCGCCGCCCGGCACGCGTTTGCCACGTGGCGGCATCTGGCCCCCGCCATCCGCGCCGCCGCCATGGGCGTTTTCGCCGACGCCATCCGGGCGGACGCGGAACCGCTGGCCGAACTGCTGACCCGCGAACAGGGCAAGCCGCTTTCCGTGGCGCGGCGTGAGGTGGCCTTTGCCGCCGACCGCATCGCGGGCGTGGCGGCGCTTGATATCGGCGGCGGGTACCTGCGCGAGGGGCCGCTGGGTCCCGTGCGGCTGGATTATGTGCCCATGGGCGTGGTGGGCGTGATCGCGCCCTGGAACGCCCCCCTGATCCTGGCCATGCAGATGGTGGCGCAGGCGCTGGCCGCCGGCAATGCCGTGGTGGTCAAGCCGTCGCCATTCACACCCCTGTCCACCCTGCGCCTGGGTGAACTGGCGGCCCGCACCCTGCCGCCCGGTCTGGTCAACACGCTGTCGGGCGGCAATGATCTGGGCCAATGGATGACCGCCCATCCCGGCATCGACAAGATCGCCTTCGTCGGCTCCACCGCCACCGGCAAGAAGGTAATGGCGTCGGCCTCCGCCAGCCTGAAGCGCGTATCCCTAGAACTGGGTGGCAATGACGCGGCCATCGTGCTGGACGATGTCGATGTGGCGGACATCGCCCCCCGCCTGTTCGCCAGCGCCTTCATCAATAGCGGTCAGATCTGCATGGCGGTGAAGCGCGTCCTGGTCCAGGCCCCCATCGCCGACGCCCTGGCCGAGGCATTGGCGGCAGAGGCACGGAAGGCCCGTGTCGGCGGCGGCTTTGAACCGGATGTCGAATATGGCCCCGTACAGAACCGCCCGCAATTCGAGAAGGTGCTGGACATCATCGATGATGCCCGCGCCCAGGGCGGCATCATCCTGGCCGGTGGCCATGCCCTGAACCGCCCCGGCTATTTCATCGCCCCCACCATCGTCACCGGCCTGCGCGAAGGCGCCCGGCTGGTGGATGAGGAACAGTTCGGCCCCGTCCTGCCCATCCTGTCCTTCGACAGGGACGAGGAGGCGGTGACCCGCGCCAACGCCACCCGCTTCGGCCTGGGTGCCTCGGTCTGGAGTAGCGACCGCGCGCGGGCGGAGGCCATCGCCAAACGGCTGGAGGCCGGCACCGTCTGGATCAATGGCCATGGCGGTGCCGCCCCCGACCTGCCCTTCGGTGGGTTCAAGGAATCCGGCATCGGGCGCGGCATGGGCCTGGCCGGCCTGCGCTCCTATACCGAAATCCGGGTCATGCATGGGGCGGGGGGTTAACGCCCCTTCGGCCCCGGCATCGCCGCGATCCGCTCAAATGCCGCGACCTGCTGGTCGGTGTCCAGCACATGCTCCAGCCCCAACTCGCGGGCCCGGTGCAGCCGGTCGCGGCCCCTTTCCAGCAGGTCCGCGTCGAACACATCGCCCCGCCGGCGCAATATCTTCCGGGTCCTGTGCGGCAGTTTTTCCAGCGCCAGGGCCGTGCGGGCGCAATGAAACCGGCGGCAGACCGATGGTCGCCTGTCATGGATCGAACAGCCCTGCGCCGTCAGATAGGTGCAATGGCCGGTGATGGGATCGCGCTTCAGCGCGGCCATGGTTTGGCCGGGATAAAGGGCCGATGCAATCGGTTCCCAGCGGTAGAAGGACAGATCGTCCCCCGCCTCGGGATGCAGGATCACCTGATCATTCTTGCAGCATTGAATGCAGCCATCACAGGGGATGGCGTTCTGGTCCACCGGCATGATGCCTCCGGATCGTTTGCCCATGCTGGATTTAATTCGATCATGTCACATTTCGTGCAGCAGATCGAGAGAGACCATCACCATCAGCAACGAGGAAAAATGATGCAGGACCTCTCCCATCAGGTAGCCATCGTGACCGGGGCCAGTTCGGGCATTGGCGAGGCCGTGGCCCGCCGGCTGGCCACGGCCGGCATGAAACTGGCGCTGGTCGCGCGCAGCGCAGACCGGCTGGCCGCCATCGCCGCCGACATCCGCACTGCCGGCGGCACGGCCAGCGTCCATGCCGCCGACGTGACGCGCGAGGATCAGGTGGATGATCTGTTCGCGGCGGTGGCCCGTGAATTCGGTCCCCCCGACCTGCTGATCTCCAATGCCGGCATCGCCGACAAAACGCCGTTGGAAGACCTGAACCTGACGCGCTGGCGCGAGGTACTGGATGTCAACCTGACCGCCGCCTTCCTGTGCTGCCGCGCGGCGGTACGGATGATGAAGCCACGCCGCCGGGGTCGCATCCTGCTGGTGGGCAGCATCTCCGCCCTGGTCCCGCGCGAACATACGGCGGCCTACACGACAACCAAATTCGCACTGGACGGCCTGACCCGCTCCATCGCGCTGGACGGGCGCGACCATGGGATTACGGCTTGCATCATCCATCCCGGCTCCACCATCACCAATTTCGTGCCCGGCCTGGACCGGATGAGTGCCGAACAATCGATGCGCCCCGAACAGGTGGCCGAACTGGTCCATTGCATCGCGGCGATGCCGCCAGAGGTGAATGTGCTGGAAAGCGTGATCCTGCCCATCGGTCAGCCCTTCTTGGGCCGGGGGTAGGCTAATCCAGCTTGTTTTGAACCACAAATAATCGCCTTCCCGGCGAAGGCCGGGAAGGCGATAAAGTAGCTTTCTGAAATGAGAAAACTGCGGAAAAAAAGCCCGCCAACTCCTTCGAGTTGGCAGGCTTTCCAGTGAGTAACCCCACTCAGAACTTGAACCGCGCACCCACCGCATAGGTGCGGCCGATACGGTCATAGAACACCGACGACGCATAGCTGGGGGCTGTCACCGCGCCGGGGGTCATGGGCGGCGCCTTGTTGAACAAATTGTCGATGGCGCCATAGATATCCACCCCATCGGTCACGCTGATCTTGCCATTGATATCGACATAGGTGCGCGACGGGATGCTGTTGTCGGCGATGTCGACTCCCTCGACATAGGCGACGTTCAGCTTGCCCCCGTCGATGTAACGCACCACAACGCCCAGCGCATAATCACTGGCCGCATAATCGACCGACAACGTGCCGCGCCATTTTGGAATGCCGCCGGCCGGGCCCAGCGTGCCGGTGCTGCCCACGGTGCCGGCGAAATCGGTGGTGATGCCGTTGCTGCTAACGGTCAGTTCATCGACATAGGTGGCAAGCCCGCGAATGGAGATTTTGGCTGCCTCCAGGTCGAAACTGTAGGCCGCCTCAATATCAAAGCCCTTGGCCGTGGACCGCGCGGCGTTCAGCAGCGTCGCCTCAACCCGCGATATGACATCGCCGTTAAAGGTGATGGCGCTGCATAGGCTGTCCTGCTTCTGGACAAGGCAGGCATCGACGATCTGCTGACCGGTCAGGGCGGTGATCGCATCCTCGATCTTGAAGGAGAAATGATCGAAGGAGGCGCGGAAACCCGGCAGCCATTCCGGCTGATAGACGATGCCGCCGGTAAACGCCTTGCTGCGTTCCGGTCGCAGATTGGGATTGCCGCCGGTCAGCTGCGGCGTCGATAGGGCTAGGTTGGTGATCGGGTTGGTGATGGTATTGATCAGCTGGTTCTGGCCGGAGAACAGTTCATTGATATTGGCCGCGCGGATATCGCGCGACAGGGTCGCCCGCAGGCGGATATCATCGACCGGCTGGTAATTGGCCCCGATTTTCCAGGTCTCCACCCGCCCGCTGGTGGAATAATCGGTGACACGGCCGGCAAGATTGACATCCAGCGACTGCGCCAGCGGAGCGTCGGCCAGCAACGGCACCACGATCTCCGCATAGCCTTCCTTGACATTCAGGGAGCCGCGCAGGGCCTGCGGGTTGACGGTCTTCCAGCCGGAACGCTTGGACACATCGTCATTGGTCGCGCGTACCGCCTCGCGCCGATACTCGATGCCCATAGCGATCGAGACATCGCCGGCCCAGGTCGCGAAGGGAGAGCCTTCGATATTGGCGACATAGACATCCTGTTCCTGGCGCGCGTCCAGAATGGCAACGCCGCCGATATAATCCAGTGCCGCCTGCGACATCGACCCGGCGCCGAACAGGTTGATGGGTACGCAGGCGCGGATATCGCCATAGGGGTCCTGCGTCGCCGTCGGGTTGGGGTTGTTCAGCAAGGCGCGGCAGATGGGCTGCCCCGTGGCCGGGTTGATGACGCTGTCCACGCCCAGGGTGAAGCGGGCATTGTTGCGGTTGTTCCCATCCTCGCGGTAATAGCGCACCCGGCTGAACTGTGCCGAACTATCCCAGCGCCACCCGTCGCCGAACGTGCCGTTCACGCCCAGGCCATAACGCTGGACCTCATTATCCACGGTATTGAAGAATGCCCCCTCCTCTGCGCCGACCCGACCGATGGAGAAGCGGGCCAGATTGTTGGCGACCAGGATGTTGCGGATCTGTGTGGGCAGGAAGGCATTGTCGCGCTGGATGGGGATATTGCCATTATCGGTGGCTGTCGTGCCGTCTGAATAGATGTCGGCGCGGGAATAGAGCGCATCGGCGAAGAAGGTCACATCCTCCGTCGCATCGAAGCTTAGCCTGGCGAAGCCGGTGCCACGCTCGATCTCCGGCGAGATATTGGCCGTGTCCGCCAGACTGGCCCCATCGCCGCCCGACATGAAGGTGCCGCCGACATAGGTGCCGCGGGTGAAGGGCAACACCGTTCCGCCCGGCCCGAACTGGAGATTGCGCAGCGCCGCGATGCTGTTCGATGCCGTGACGCCGCCGAACGTCATCTGCGAGAAGCGGGCGTCCGGCGCGACCACCAAACGCGTCTGGCCGGGCGTGCCCGGATAGGCCGGGTTGGTCAGGACCGCATAATCGTCCCGGCCCCAGGGCCGCGAGGCCTGCGCCAACTGTCCATCATCCTTGAAATAATCCCCGGCGGCGACAAGATGGAACCGGCCGAACGCCTTGCCCACAGCCATGGACGCCGCCGGTTTGTGGTGGTCGTCATATTTGGACTGGCTGTACTGGACCGATCCCTTCACGCCCTCGAACCGGTCGTCCAGGAAGATATTGACCACGCCCGACACCGCGTCGGAGCCATAGGCCGCCGACGCGCCGCCCGTCACGATCTCCAGCCGCTTGATCAGCGCCGCCGGGATGACATTGACGTCGATGCCGCCCGTGGGATCGGTCGCGGCAAAGCGGCGGCCATCGACCAGGATCAGGGTCCGGTTCGGGCCCAGGCCGCGCAAGTCGAAATTGCTGGCGCCGATGGGCTGGCTCGACTGGCCACTATTCTGCGCCGGCTTTAACGTCGGCGTATCGAACATGATGTCCGCCAGGTTACGGATGGCGCGTGCTTCCAGTTCCAGCTCGCCGATGGAGGTTACCGGCGTGGGGGCCGTGAAGCCGCTGATGCGCGTGCCGGTGACGATGATCTCGATGGGTTCCAGCGGCTCATCCGCCGCATCCTGGGCCCATGCCCCGGTCGCGGGCAACAGGCCGACAGCAAGTGCCGCCAGCGCCGCTGCCGTGCCCCATTGCCGGGGCACACCATTGTGCGCAATAGAAGTGTCTTGTTGATATCGCATTCTGCCCTCCCGTTTGTGCCACGAACCGTTCGTCAGCCCGCTCTTTTGCAACACCTTCACATGGAGGGCGGATGGTTCGTCCAATCGTTTAAATCGACGTGACTGATACTGCTACGGCATCATAACGAATTAAATTATACATTGACGAATCTCATTCCGTCATCGAAAGTGGTCCCATGCGGTGGATGCGAAGCTTGGTCCTATGCCTGATTGCCGGTGTCACCGCGTCCTGCGCGGCGGGTGACCGGGCCGTGCTATCCGGGCCGCCCTTGAAAATCGTTGGCCGCCACGACGTGATGGAGGTCGGGCCCGTGCTCTTCGCCGTCGCACAGGCGGGACCCGCCATAGCGGGTTTCTCCACCGGTGGCGTCGATAATCTCTTTAAGGCGGAGGGGGCGGCGGCCACCGGCGGGTTTGACCATGCGGGCGGACGCGCCGATCTGGCGGCACAGGCGGAAACCCAGGCCCTGCGGGCATCCGTCGCCAATCCCGACCTGCGCATCATCCTGACGGTGACGGAAGGTTTGTATCGGGTCGTCGCCCGCCGGTCGGTCGGCATCGCGCGGGCGGAGGATTTGCGGGGTAAACGCATCGGCGTGTTCGAGCGCACATCGGCCGCCTATTTCCTGGACCGGTTGCTGGCGCGTGCAGGCATCGCGGCCCATGAGGTGACATTCGTGCCCTTACGCCCACGCGAAATGGAACCGGCGCTGACGGCGCGCAAGGTGGATGCCGTCACCATCTGGGAACCGGAGAGCGAGCGCAGCATGCTGGCCCTAGGCAATGACGCGGTCAGCCTGTCCGACCCAACCACCTATCGCGAGCTTTACAACCTGAACACCACAGCCCAGGCGCTGGCCGACCCCATGCGGCGGGCCCGGATCGTGGATTTCGTGCGCCGGCTGATCACCGCTGCGCGAGTGGCAGCGGACGACCCGGCGCAGATCACGCCGCTGGTCGCTGCCTCCAGCGGCTATCCGGAGGATCTGGTCGCCGCCTCTTGGCATCACCACCGCTTTCCCGCCACCCTGCCCGGCGACCTGCCGGACGTCATGGTAGAGGAAGAAAAATGGCTGGCCACCCAGGAAAACCGCCCGGCACGCGACGCTGCGCAGTTAGAAAATCTTGTCGACAGGTCAGTTCTGCGAGATGCGATGGCGCCATCCCGCAGTCGAAGTGGTACGCTTTATTAACATTACATTTGGTATTTTTTGACATGATCGTACTATATTTTTGCATAATGGGAACATCGCTAGATTGAACTGTCACGCTTAGGTGCCGATCTGGATAATCATTTAAGCCACCTGCCTCTCGAATGCCAAGGGGCTTTTGTCCCCCCAGGGCTGAATGCCGACGGCGTGAATTATAGAAACCGATGACATATTGGAGGATGCCCGCCTCTGCCAGACGACGGGCTTCCCACGTGTTGCGCCAGCGGCGGGCATGGACAGCCTATTCCAAGGCATCGAGCACGAACCTCGCACGGCGTAGGATCTCATTCGCCTAGCGCAGTTCACGGTTCTTTCGTTCCAGCGCCTTCATCCGATCAACCATCTCTGTGGGGATGCTTGCCCGCTGGCCACTGTCCACTTCAGCCTTCTTGAATCACGCGCTCAAGGTGGGAGCCTAACAGCCGATCTTGGCCGCGACAGACAGGATAGCTTGCCACCGAGAGCCGACCGGCCCTTGGAGCAGTTCTTCCAATTGACGGTGGCTATCTAACGCGATGACCACTTCGGAGACGAGGAGGCATCAGCAACCCGTCTTCACCAGCTAATGAAGTGACCATCGGAGCCGACGCTTGCACAAAAAGATCTATCCGGCGCTTACAGAACGTGAAATCTCCCTTTCTCCGTCCTGAGCACGGGAGATTTTTGTAATATCCAGACTGATTTACTTCTGTTCAACTTCAATCGCAGAGACGATAGCCTGCCCCTTAACTGGAGAGAAATGCAGTTCCAGACTTCCCCCCCGAACCTTTAGCTCGAAATCCCGCTTGATGAATGTCATTGGCGCCCCTGCAAGAGCCGCGACATCCAGGGAACGGAGTTTCCTTTCACCGTTTGCAATGACGTCGAACTGCCGCTCACCCACCGCCGCAGCGGGTTCAACGAAGGACAGAGTGACCCGATAGGTTCCATTCGCTACCGGCAGGCGATAGGTGAAATCGCCTTCGCGATAGGTGGAGATCAGCATCGTATCAGCGGTGCCATGAACCTCCTTGCGCGGGCGGGGAGGGCCATAGCCGCTGACCGGCTGCACGCTGCCCGCCGTCCCGCCGGTGAAGAAGGCATCCGACCCGAACCGCCCGCCCCCACTCTGCGCCGCGACCAGGGCGCCGCTGTCGATCCGGAAGGCGCGCGTCGACCCGGCTTCCAGCGTCCAGTTCACGCTGTCCTTGACCGGGCCGTCAGCGAACAGCCCGACGGCGGTCACCGCGTTGTCGCCCTGGTCCAGTTGCACATCCTCCCAAACGCAGATCTTCTGGGGGCAGTCCTTGCGCACACCCAACGCCCGCCCATTCAACTGAAGCTCCGTCGCCGGGGCGTTGCTGTAGACGCGGACATGCGTGACCGGATAGGCCCGGTTCACATAACGGCGACCGGTGATATGAACAGTCGGGGCCGGGTTCCAGTTGGCCTTATAGAAGAAGAACGCGTCCTTCTTGACCTTGCGGTCATAGGTGACGAGGCCCTTGGTATTGATATCCTGGGCGTCGCCCTCCTTGCGGACCAGCGTCGCAAAGTCGAACGCGTTCCACAGCCAGGTCGCCCAAAGGTCCTTTCGCGCGTCCAGGATTGCCCAGCTTTCCTCATGGAAGTAGCTGAGATATTCCTCCGGCTGGTCACGGCCACGCGCATCCACGGGGCCGCCCATCACGTCGTCGGCATGGATCGTCACCGCCCCGCCGGCCCCATATTCGGTAATGGAAAGCGGCTGGTCGGGCCGGGCGGCGCGAAGGGCCGCGATGTTCGACCTCAGTTCGGAGGGCTTGCCGTAGTACCAGCCGAAATAGCGGTTGGCCCCGCCCAGGTCCGCCTCATTCGCCACGATGGGGATTTCCGCGTCGCCGAACATGCCGCCTTCACAGCAGGTGGCCAGCACCGTGGGGCGGCTGGGGTCTGTGGCAGCACTCAACGCGCGCAGTTCCCGCAACAAAGGCGCGGGGTCGGAACCGGACGTGATGCCGATGAAGGGCGCCACCGGCGTGGACCCGAAATCCACCTCATTGGCGATGCCCCAGGTGACGACGGCGGCATGGTTCTGGTTCTGCTTGATCAGTTCCTGCAATTGCTGGCGCGCATTGGCAATCAAGCCCTCTGTCGCCACCATCTTGCCGGGCGGTGTCCAGGCGGACACAAGCGGGATTTCATCCCACAGGATCAGCCCATATTTATCGGCCAGTTCATGGATGGTGGGGCCATGCTGGTAATGGGTCAGCCGGATGGTGTTGGCCCCCATCTCCCGGATGATCTCGACATCTTTGGCGATGTCCGCCTCTTCCATGGCCCAGCCCTTGCCCTCAAGGTCCTGGTGCAGGCCGACACCATGCAGGCGGACCGGCTTGCCATTCAGGGTCAGGCCCTGGGCGGCATCGACCCGAACGTCGCGGATGCCGAATTTCTGTGCCACGCGGTCCAAGACGCGGCCGCGCGCATCATGAAATTCGACGATCAGATCGTGAAGATAGGGATCGGCCGTGCCCTGCCACAGCCGGGCATTGGTCACCGACAAGGGCTGATCCAGCTTGACCGTGCTGCCGGGGGCCAGATTGACGCTCTGCGTCCCTTCCGCTACCGCCCGGCCATCGGCGTCAACCAGCCTGGTGACAATCTTGACCTTGGCCTTGCGGATGCCGCTGTTGCGCGCGTGAATGGCGACCTGCACCTGCGCGCCGGCCCCGTCCACGGCCTTGGTCGTGGCATAGATGCCGGGGCCGCCATGGTCCATCATCTCGGCATGGATATCGCCGGTCGCAATCAGGGCCACCTTGCGATAGATACCGCCATGGACAAAGAAGTCACCGGCCAGGGGCAGGATGTCTGCCGTCGTGCTGCCGGGTGCCGGCTTGCTGTTATCCGCCTTCACGACCAGCAGATTGGTCGCACCCGGCTTCAAGGCCGCCGTGGCATCCAGCCGGAAACGGGAGAAGCCGCCCTCATGGCTGCCCAGATACTGGCCGTTCAGCCAGATCTCCGCCCGCCGGCTGACCGCATCGAATTGCAGCCATGCCCGCTTACCCTTGAAATCCCCCGACGGTGTAAAGGACAGGCGATACCAGCCCGTGCCCTGGGTCTTGTTGATCGTGTCGGGCGTGTTCACACGGTCGGGCGAGGGCGTCGTGTAATAGCCGACGCGGTTCCAAGTGTGGGGCACGGCGACCGTGGCCCAATCGCCGTCCGGGAAATCCACCCGTTCGGCGGATGCCGCATCCCCCAGATGAAAACGCCACCCGTCCTGCAAATCCATCGTGATCCGGGGTTCCGCCCCCTGGGCAAACGCCCCGGCGGGGGCACTCAGGACAAGGGACATGGCGATGGCAGTGGCGAGCAGGTGACGCTTCATAAGGACAGCTTTCGTCAGTTGGGTCTGGTCGCGGGCAACGGCGCGGGTCAGTATTTCACAGAGAACCGGGCCCCCATATAGCGGCTGGCATCCCGCGCCCGGCGGCCGCGCAGGTCGATCACCGTTGACGGGTTCGGATAGGGGTTGGCGATCAACCCGTTGGTCAGGTCATTCATGCTGGAGAAATAGTGCTTGTCGAACAGGTTACGGACAAACAGCGTCAGACGGTAGCGGCCCTGCTCCTTATCCTCGAAAGCCACGCTGACATTGGTGATGCCATAAGCATCCTGCACCGTGTTGGGATTGCCCCGCAGGTCGAAATTGACCTTGCTCTGCCAGCTGTAACTGGCATTGACAAAGCCCGTTACGGGCAGATCGCCCAACGGCACCTCCAGGTCGGCACCGACATTGAATTTCCATTCCGGGGAGTTGGCCAGACGGTGGCCCGCCAGATCCTGGGCGCGGCCCCCCGTGGCGCGGGGCGTGCACCCCAGCGCCACCGTCTGCCCGAAATAGCATTCGGCATTGGGGAAGGCGCGGATGGTTGCATCGGTATAGGCGACGCTGCCATTCAGGGTCAGCATCTCGGTGGCCAGCACGGAGCCTTCGGCCTCCACACCCTTGGTGCGCAGTTTGCCGACATTGGCCAGGAACAGGCTGCCGCCGAACTCCGCCACCTGTGACTGCGCCTGGAAGTCATCATAGTCGGTCAGAAAACCCGTCAGGCTCAGGCTGGCACGACGGTCCAGGAACCGGCCCTTGAGACCCAGTTCATAGCTGTTGGAGGTTTCCGGGCGGACCGGGTTGCGGGCCGGATTGGTGGGCGTGGAGAAGGAGGATGTCAGGTCGTAGGCCTGCCCCTTGTACCCGCGGGAATAGGTGGCAAACGCCATCACATCCTGGGCCAGGTCCTGCTGGATACCGGCCTTGCCGGTGACGACCGTGTCATTGGCCGATCCGCTGGTATTGAAGGGCGGGTTGCCGCCGGCATTGTTATAGCGGTCATAGACGAAGCTGATATTTTCCCGGCCCCAGCGCAGACCGGCGATCAGCTTGGTGCCCGGCGTGACGGTGTAATCGGCCTGACCGAACATGGCATAGGCCTCCGACCCGGCCTCCCCCCGCCAGTCACCGGGCTGCGCCGGACCTGTGCGGGTAAAGCGCCGGGTGAAGGTATTGTCGGCATAGTAGAGGCCGGCGACATATTGCAGATCGCCCGATGCGGGGGAAGTCAGGCGCAGTTCGTTGCTGAACGTGTCGCCCCGGAAAAACCCGAATTGCATCAGGCCATTCGGCTGGCCCAGCAGCGGCCCCGTGGCGCCATCGAAGTCGGAGCTGTCGGTGGCGAAATAATGATTGCGGGCGGTGATGTTGGTAAGGGTGTGCTCACCTAAGTAAACATTCACCTTCAGGCTGCCGCCATAATCCTTGGCGTCCGACACAGGCTCCGGATCGAGGCGCGCCGTGAAGTTATTGGCGCCGGGCGTGATGCCCTCCAACTGCGTGTTGGTGGGAACGCCGAACAGGTTGCGGATACCGGGCGTCTTGCGGATCGAGACATATTCGCAGCAATCGGCCTCGGTCTTGGCGTAATGGCCGGACAGGGTCACATCAAAGCTGTCGGACGGTTCCCAAAGGAACTTGGCCCGGTAATTCTCGCTGTCGCGGCCATTGATCATCCGACCGGTGACCAGATTGCGGATATTGCCGTCATATCGACCGATGGCGGCACTGGCCCGGAAACTCAGCCCCTCGGCCAGCGGCCCGGACAGGCCGGCGGAATAGCGTTGCTCATCATCATCCGTGACCATGACCTCCGCTGATCCGGTGAAAATGTCTGTCGGCGCCTTGGTGGTGATGTTGATGACGCCCGCCGACGCGGCCTTGCCGAACAAGGTGCTTTGGGGCCCGCGCAGGATTTCAATTCGCTCGATATCCTGCAAATCATTGAAACCTTGGCCGGACAGGCCGGCGGCGACGTCATCGATGACCACCAGGACACTCGCCTCAACCCCGATGGAGAAGGCGGACGTGCCGATACCGCGCAGAATGATGGAATTGTTGTTCTGATCCGCCCCCTGGGTCACGGTCAGGCTCGGGGAAAGCTGCGTCAGGTCCTGCAACCTGCTTCCACCGACATTGGCCAGTGCGTCAGCACTTACCACTGTCATCGCTACGGGCACGTCTTGCGCGCTCTGGGCCCGCTTCTGGGCAGTGACGATTATCTCCTCCAAGACCGGCGCTGCGTCAACAGCAGCCCCTTGCCCAAAGGCGGGTAAAGCACATCCCAAAATGGCCAAAGTGGAGCACATCATCGAACGGGTCATCTTCTCACTCCCTGAGTTTTTTTCGGAGGATGGCGATCGCATCCATGTTGGATACTGGAAACCGGTGCATGCTCCTGTAGGGGTGGCGAACCGTTAGCAGCGCAGCCACCGCAATAAAGCAGTCACACTCTGGTTCACCGAATTATCTCTGCTTGCCGCGCGAAGAACTCCCCGGCTTTGTCAGAGCATTCTCACCGATCGTTAACTGGCATTACCAATAAGACCCCGCTGGTCTAGCCGTCAAGAAGGTCGAGGCGGTCGTGGGGCACCAAGAATGGGAGCAACCCAGCAGGTCGGCAGCCAATGATAGTTTATTTAAAAACAATGGTTTATATATGATTTTTGGCTGGAGTTGATACTGAATCCGCAGATGTATCACTTTCAGCAATAGAAGGTATTGGAAAGTAAACGATAGCCTACTGCCTTCCATCCAGCAAAATCTCCCTTCAAGTGAGGCGAGCGGGCACTTCAGTCAGCGATCAGTGCGGCAGTCGTAGCCACGTAGCGCGCACCATATTGGTCAGCCCAAATACACAATTTGGCCTTACCAATTTGATTGACATTCCGGGTAAGTTTGAAGTCAATCAACAGCGCCGTCCCGGTAGCGGCGAATACAGCCTCATTGACCTGTAACTGGGTGCCCAGTGCATGCTGGATGCCCCGCGAAGGAATTCGAGAATGCTCATGACACAAACGATGCGCTGGTTTGGGCCAAAGGATCCGGTTCAACTCCGAGATATCCGACAGTCCGGAGCCACGGGCATTGTCACCGCCCTTCACGAAGTGCCAAATGGTAATGTCTGGACAGTCGATGCTATTTTGGCACGCAAGCACATGATTGAGGCTGCAGGGCTTTCATGGGATGTAGTAGAGAGCGTACCCATTCATGAAGGAATCAAGACCTGCGCTGAGAATTGGGAACAGTTGGTCAGTGCATATTGTCAGACATTACGAAATCTTGGCCCAAATGGCATCCGGGTTGTTACTTATAATTTCATGCCCTTGTTAGACTGGACGCGAACAGACCTGTCCTATGAAATGCCCGATGGCGCCCGTGCCCTTCGCTTCGATTGGGACGCAATCGCCGCCTATGACCAGTTCATTTTAACAGGGTGCGGAAAAAGGCTTTCGCGTCGCGAGGGTGGGGGATTTTCGGTAAGATTAGGAAAGGCCGAAGCAAGATACTGGTGGTATCTTGCGAGGACTTGACGCGAGATTGCCGAAAATAACCCGACCGCAGTAGCGAAATGGTTTTTCCGCACCCTGCTAAAGACTCTTTAATTCCACATCCGTGTCAGGGAATTTCTCAACATCGAGTACCTTGCCCGCTGTGATCAATGCGCGCGACTGAATGAAATCCTTAGGCCTGCCCACACTATCCATCCCGACCAGACGTCTCTCACGGAAATAGCCGACGGATAACGCCTGGTTCTTCATGTCACCGCGCAGGATGCATTGGTCGTAACAATGAGCAAGACCAACAGTCTGCAGTTTCACATTGAACTGATCCGACCAGAACCATGGCAATGCGGAATAGGCGCGGAGCTGCCCCATTATCAGATCGGCAGCAACCTTGGCTTGATCGACAGCATTCTGAACGGATTCCAGTCGGATCTCCGCCCCTGCAAACGGGTTTGGATGCAAGGCGCAATCACCGATGGCAAGGATCCGGTGATCGGCTGTTCGGCAATAGGCATCCACCCGCACGCCGTTGGGACAGGGGATGTGCGCCGCTGCCAGTGGTTCGATATTCGGGACGATGCCTATGCCAACAACAACCAACTCAGCTGGCAGTATTGACCCATCCGAGAGCAATACACCGGTCACCCGGCCCCGCTCCCCCAAAAGTTCGGCAACCTCGGTGGATAGAAGGACCTCCACACCCTGGTCTCGATGCAGGTCCAGGAAAAAGCGGGAAATGACGGGCGAGGTAACGCGCGCCAGCAACCTGCTCTGCTGTTCCAGAACCGTTACACGGTGCCCCAGCGACCGCAGCACGGCCGCCGCCTCAAGTCCGATATAACCACCGCCGATGATAATGATGCGGCGGTCAGGCTTGACGATCTCTTCCTTCAACCGGTCAATGTCGACGATGGACCTGATATGGTACACCCCGTCAAGAGAAGCCCCCGCACAAGAAAGACGGCGCGGGCGCCCCCCGGTCGCCCAGACCAGCCTGCCATAGGACAGTGGCTCTCCCGAGGCCAGCGTGACCTGCCGGCGTACGGGATCAACGGTGGCAACACGCTCGCCCAGGCGCAGTGTAATATCCCGCTCCGCCCAGTAACCGGATGCACGCAGATAGAGCCGCTCCGCCATCTTCTTCCCCGCCAGATAGTCTTTTGACAGAGGCGGGCGTTCATAGGGGGGATACGTCTCATCCCCGATCAAGGTGACGGGGCCGGTATGCCCACCCTGGCGCAGCGACTGCGCCACCTGCGCTCCCGCCTGTCCCGCGCCGGCAATCAATACGGGTGCAGCAAGCTGATTATCGATGCTCATCGCTCACAGCACCGCGGTCAAAAACGATAGGTCACGGGCAGGCTCTTATGCCCGCTGACAAAGACGGACTGGATGAAGCTGGGTGTGCCGGCAAGCTCGATCCCTTTCAGCCGGCCCAGCAACTCCCGATAGAAACTGCGGATTTCCATGGTCGCAAGGGCGCGTCCCAGGCAAAAGTGCGGGCCGAAGCCGAAGGCCAGATGGCCGGGATTGGGCGGTCGGTCCACGCGCAGAAAATCGGCATCGGCAAAGACCGTTTCATCCCGGCAAGCGGACGCATAGCACAGCATCACCGCGTCACCGGCTGGGATGGTCTGCCCGTGCCATTCCACATCCCGGTTCGGGGTGCGCATGAAATGCTTTACCGGTGCGGTGATCCGCACGAACTCCTCCGCTGCCGTTTGCAGCAGTGACAGGTCGCCGCGCAGCTTGGTGAGTTCGTCCGGCGTCTCGATCAGGGCCTGCAACCCACCGCTGATGGAGGCCGCCGTCGTATCATGCCCCGCCGTGGAGACGATGACGAAATAGGATGTCATCTCGTGATGGGCCATGGGACAGCCCCCCACCTGCCCATTGGCGATGGTGGAGATGATGTCGCGCGTCGGGTGTTGCCGGCGGTGCGCGGCCAGGTCATGGAAATAAGCGGCGAAATCCGCCACCACGTCACCGCCGCGCACCTTCGCCTGCCCATCCGCCCCCTGCTCAGCCGTGCGGGCCTTCAGTGATTTGTCGGCGGGGCTCAGCAGCCGCTGCGTCATGCGCAGCACCTCCGCCTCATCCTCCTGCGGCACACCCATCAGGGTCAGGATGACGCGCAATGGGAACCAGTAGGCGATGTCGGCGGCGAAATCGCATGACCCGCCATGATCCTCCATCCGATCCACGAATTCCTTGGCAAGGGCAGCCACCGTCGGCTCGAACGCCTTCAGGTTCTTGGCCGTGAACCATTCGGTGGTCACGGCGCGATGGGCGCGATGGTAATCACCATCCATATGGGTCAGCGGCTTGACTCCGTTGGGATCGCCATATTTGGCCTGATAAATCCCCTCCACCTTCTCCGGCAGCAGCACCGTGCGCGGCCCTGCCTGATAGACCGCCGCCTCGCGCTCCACCGCCGCGATGTCGGCATGCCGGGTCAGCACCCAGAAGGGCCGGTACCCCACCGGTTCCGCCCTGGCCAATGGCTGTTCGCGGCGCAGATGGCGATAAAGGGCATTGACCTGGGCGGGGTTGGCGAAGCTGGCGGGATCGGCCAGTTGTTCTGGGCGGAAGCTATCGGACATCATGCTTGATCCTTGACACGAACGTTGCAGCCCAGGCCGAGGGCAGCGATCCCATCGGACAGCATTGCCACCTGACCGGCCATTGCCGTCTCCACCTCAACCTGAAGCCCACCATTGTCGGACAGTTGTACGGACCAGCCGGTGACGGCATCGGGGGAAAGCCCACCGATCACCCGCTCCACGGCGGCGGCGGCGGCCAGACGACGCAGTTCAGGCTTGAAAACCTTGTTCATGGCCGTACGGGGGATTGCATCCAGCACGAAAAGCCGCACCGGAACCGCTGCCCGTTCATCCAGCATGCCCAGGCACAGGTCACGCAGCCTGTCCGTATCCGGTGCGCCTGCGGCCAGTTGCACGAAGGCCACCGGCAATTCCCCCACCCGCGCATCGGGCATCCCCACCGCCGCCGCATCCAACACGTGCGGCAATGACAGCAGGGCGTTTTCAATGGCGATAGGGTCGATATTGTGGCCACCCCGGATAATCACATCCTTGGCCCGGCCCGTGACCCAGAGAAAGCCATCTTCATCCAGGCAACCCAGATCGCCGCTGTCGACCCAGATGCTGCCATCCGCCGGGTCGGTCAGCAGTTTTTCCGCCGTCGACGCCTCATCGGTATAGCCCGCGAAAACCGCAGGGCCACGGACCGCCACGATCCCGGCCTGACCTGTCGGCTGATCCCCGGCGATGACCCGCCCTTTGCCTGGTACGACCACACGTATCTGGTAGAAGGGGGCTGCCGGCCCGCTGCTGCCCACCTTGGGCGCCATCCAGGCGGGGGTGGCGGCACACAGCCCGGCACATTCGGTCATGCCATAGCCTTCATGGATGCCGATGCCGAAGGCCTGGATGCAGGCCTTGAAAACGGTCTCCGGCAGTTTGCTGGC
The DNA here is from genome assembly GCF_057809555.1 of Niveispirillum sp. FG156. Classification (NCBI taxonomy): domain Bacteria; kingdom Pseudomonadati; phylum Pseudomonadota; class Alphaproteobacteria; order Rhodospirillales; family Azospirillaceae; genus Niveispirillum; species Niveispirillum sp. FG156. Next base: position 90,382 of record NZ_JBMDKE010000006.1, read on the forward strand.
ACTGGCGATGAACAGACGGATGGCGGTGCCCTTGCCGTCATACCGGGCGATGGCATCGGCGAAGACCGTGGGGACCGCGACCATCATGGTGAAGCCGAACTGCCGGGCCAATTCCCAGAAATGCGGCAGAACATGCTCCCCGCGATAACCGGCGGGGGTCAGTTGCACCAGATGCTGACCCAGCAGGATGGTGCGAAAGGTGACGACCACGCCGCCGCCGACATGAAACAGGGGTAGCCCGTTCGGGACCACCTGATCCCGCCCCGCATCATGGATCAGGGCGGATGACAGCGCGCCCGCCAACAGGCCGCGATGGCTGATCCGCGCCAGTTTTGGGTTGCCCGTGGTGCCCCCGGTCGGAAAGCAGGCGCAGATATCGTCCGCCCCCGGCATCGGCCCATCCAACCGGTCGGCCCGCATTCCCGCCCTTTCACGGGCAAAGCCACCTTCCCCATCATCGCACAGCACCAGCCGCATGCCTGGGCACCGGGCCACAATCTCCGCCGCCTTCTGCGCGCAGAGGGGGCTGATGGCCGCACTGCTGGCGAACAGCACCCTGGCACCGACGGCAAGGGCAATATCAACCAGGGCAGTGATCGACAGGAACGGGTTGACCGGTACAACCGCACCCGCCACCTGCGCGCCCCAGAAGCCGAAATAGGCTTCCGGCGTCGGCAGCGCCAGGAACAGAACCGGGTCGTTCGGCCCCACGCCCAGGCGGCGGAAATGGTTGGCGGCGCGCATCACCTCCGCACCCAGCCGGGCATGGCTCAGGCTTTCCACCGCGCCATCGGGCGTGCCAGTCCACGCCATGGTCAGCGCCGGGCGCTCCCCATAGGCCGTTTGCAGCCGGACAAAAACCTCCGCCAGGGTCGCGGCATCACGGATAGGGCCAGCGATGGACTGCCACGCCTCGAACTCCCGGCCGCCCCTCTGCCGCGCCATTTCGGCGAAATGTCCCACAGCCTGCCTCCCTGATTTGATTTTCCGCAGCATGGCATGGCCCTACAGCGTCGGCCCCATCCGAAAGGTTGGGTGGTCATTCGGGTGCCAAACCATTTCCACCCCTCCTTTCGGATGGGGCGTTCCCCACCCCTGCCCCCCTAGGCTTCGGGATAACGGTCCACAGGGATCGGCTGATCAAGGGAGGTAGGCGTGAAACTGAAAGACATTCTTTCCACAGGCACCTGTTGCGGGCTTCTGGCCCTGGCCCCGGCCGCCCAGGCGCAGCAGCCGGCGGCGGAAAGCATCATGCTGGAGGAGATCATCGTGACCGCGCAGAAGCGCGCGGAAAGCGCGAACGAGATTGCCCTGTCCATCCAGGCCTTCAGCGCCGATGATTTCGCCAAGGTCGGCGTCAGCGATGCCAGCGCCCTGTCACAGATCACGCCGGCCTTCAATTTCAGCCGGTCCAGTGCCAACACCCCCATCTATACGGTACGCGGGATCGGCTTCAACACACCGAACCTGTCCTCCACCTCGCCCGTCGGTGTCTATGTGGACGAGGTCGCTTATGCCTATCCGTACATGAGCAACGGCCCCACCTTCGACCTGGAACGGGTGGAGGTGCTGAAAGGGCCGCAGGGCACGCTTTATGGCCGCAACACCACGGGCGGCTTGGTGAATTTCATCACCGCCAAACCCACCCGTGATCCCGCCGTCGGGGCCAAGCTGGAACTGGGCAATTACCAGACCTACAACATGGAAGGCTTCATCAGCGGCCCGGTCAGCGACACGGTGGCGATCCGGGTGGCCGCACGGTCGGAAAATTCCGACAAGGGCTGGCAGAAAAGCGTGTCGCGCCCGGGCGACCGACTGGGCAAGAAGGACAAGCTGGCCGGCCGGGCCATCATCGACTGGACCCCGACGGAGGACCTGTCGGTGGAATTCGGCGCCTCCTACTGGCGGGATCATTCCGACACGGTGGCGGGGCAGGCCGTGGCCTTCAATCCCGACAATGCCGCCTTCGCCGCACCGGGTGTCGCGGCATCGGTACGGACCAACTGGAAGGCCGGTCAGGCCGACTGGACCCCGGAAAACAAGGCTATCCGCCCGGATTACAAGGTGGATTCCCGCTTCTACTCCCTGATGCTGCGCGCTGATTACAATATCAGCGACGCCATCACCCTGACATCGCTGACCGGCTATAACGATGTTCGCCGCAACGACATGAATGATGCCGACGGCACCCCCATCGAAGTGTCGGAATACCAGTCCGACGGACGGGTGAAAAGCTTCAGCCAGGAACTGCGCCTGACCGGCGATGGCGATGGCTATAACTGGATTTTCGGCGGCTACTACTCCAAGGACAAGATCCGCGACGATCAGGTCGGCATCTACGGCGAAAGCTCTATCCTGAACACGCTGGCCTTCCTGGGCCAGCGGGTGCCGCAGACCACCTACACCGCCGCCCAGATCGCCAATGGCTTCAACCGCTTCCGCAACACCACGTCGCAGGAAAGCCGGGCCATGTCCGTCTTCGCCAATGGCGAATACGAGATTTCCGAAACGGTGAAGCTGGGGGCCGGTCTGCGATATACCGACGATAATCTGGATTTCGCCGGCTGTTCGCGCGATTACAACAACAATACAGCCCCCGTCTGGAACACCGGTGTGGCGGCCGTGGTAGCGCAGCGCACCGGGAAGCCTTTCTTCAATCCTGGTGTCGGGCCCAATGAATGCCTGACCTATCGCGCTGATTTCTCCGGCCGCGACCCGATCAATATCCGCAAGCTGGATCAGGAGAATGTCGCCGGCCGCTTCGTGGTGAACTGGAAGGCCACAGAGGACGTGCTGGCCTATGCCTCGGTCAGCCGTGGCTATAAATCCGGCGCCTTCCCGGTTGTGGCCGCCAATGTCGTGACCCAGTTGGAACCGGCGCGGCAGGAGAAGGTCACCGCCTATGAGGTCGGGACCAAGGCCGGCCTGCTGGACGGACGGCTGCAGGCCAATCTGGCCGGTTTTTTCTATGATTACCGCGACAAGCAGGTGTTCGGCGAAATCCTGGACCCGATCTTCGTCTCCCTGACCCGCATCGTGAATGTCCCGAAATCAGAGGTTTACGGGCTGGAGGCGGACCTGAACCTGCAGGCCACGCGTGAGTTGTCGCTACGTGTCAACGGCTCCTACACCCATACGGAAGTGACGAAATTCGTCGGCTTCAACCGGTTCGGTCAGGCAGAGGATTTCAAGGGCTCGGCCTTCCCCTACACCCCGCGTTGGCAATTGAACGGCTCGGCCAGTTATGACCTGCCGGTGGGGGACGATCTGGGTCTGCGCTTTGACACCAATGTCAGCTACCAGGGCCGGACGGATGGCGCGCTGGGTGGCGACCCGGAATTCAATGTCGACGCCTATACCATCGTGAACGCGAATGTGACGCTGCACGCGCTGGACGACCGCTGGTCGGTGGGCCTCTTCGCCCGCAACCTGTTCAACCAGAACTACTGGACCGCGACAGACATCCTGACGGACACGACCTTCCGCGTGCCCGGCATGGTCCGCACCTACGGCCTGCAACTGTCAGCACGTTACTGATCCCAGCCAAGGAACAGCCCGACATGACTGGAACCGCCGGCGCGCTTGACGGAGTTCGCGTCATCGACATGACCAGCGTCCTTTTCGGCGCCTATGCCAGCCAGATCCTGGGCGATCTGGGGGCCGACGTCATCAAGGTCGAAGCCCCCGGCCCCAAGCCGGACCAGGGGGGCGATATTTTCCGCTATACCGGGCGCCCGGCGCGGACCAAGGGCATGGGGCCGATGTTCATGCATTACAACCGCAACAAGCGGTCGGTCTTGCTGGACCTGCGCCAGGCCGGCGATCTGGACGCCATGCGCGCCCTGATCGCCTCTGCCGATCTGTTCATCACCAATGTGCGCATGGGCGGGCTGAAGAAGCTGGGCCTGGGGTATGAGGATGTGAAGGCGCTGAAGCCCGACATCCTTTATCTCCACTGTGCCGGCTATGGGGCCGATGGCCCCTACCGCTCATACCAGGCCTATGACGACCTGATCCAGGCGGCGGCGGGCGGCACCGATCTGATGAGCCGGGTGGATGGCGACCCGACACCGCGTTATCAGCCCTCGCTGATCGCGGATAAATCATCGGGCCTGTTCGCCGCCTATGCCGCCATGGCCGCCCTGTTCCACCGGCAGCGGACGGGACAGGGACAGTTCATCGAAGTGCCGATGTTCGAGTGCTTCACCTATTTCAACATGACGGAAAACCTGTACGGCCACACGTTCGACCCGCCCACGGGCGACTATGGCTACAGCCGCGTGTTCAACCCCAACCGCAAGCCCTACCGGACCAAGGATGGCTACCTGGCCATCATGCCCTATGCCGATGCCCAGTGGGACGACTTCTTCGAATTGGGCGGAATGCCGCCCGGCACCTTCACCCGCAACCCCCGCTACGCCACCTATGCCAAGCGGACGGAGCATATTTCCGAGATCTACGCGATGATCGAGGCGGTGGCGCAGACGCGTACCACCGCCGATTGGGTGGAACGGCTGACGGCAAAAAACGTCCCCTGCATGAAGGTGGCGCGGCTGGACGAAGTACAGGCGGACCCGCACCTGAACCATGTCGGCTTCTTTGAGCGGCGCGAGCATGAAAGCGAAGGCACCTGGCTTTCGCTGCGCCATCCGGTGAATTTCTCCGCCACGCCGGCCAAGGTCCATCGCGACCCACCCCGTCTGGGCGAACATACCGATGAGGTTCTGGCCGAGATCGGGCGGGGGCGGTGATGGTCAGCAACGCCGAAACCCGCCCCGTCATCATCGGTGTCGGTGAAATCACCGACCGCCCCCAGGACCCTGGCGATGCCCTGGACCCGGTCGGCCTGATGGCGGAAGCCACGCGCCGGGCCCAGGTGGATGCGGGTGCGCGCCTGCTGGACCGGATCGACAGTGTCGATGTCGTGCATCAGGTCAGCTGGCGGTACGAGCATACGGCCGCCGCCCTGTGCGACCGCCTGTCGATCCATCCACGCCGCGCCGTCTATTCCCATGGCGGGGGGGAAAGGCCGCTGGAACGGCTGCGGGATGCCGCCCGCCGCATCGCCGGTGGCAGTGGCGAGATCGCCCTGATCTGCGGTGGAGAGGCACGCCACGCGGCCAGAAAGGCGCGGCAGGCCGGCATCGACCTGCCCTGGCCCGCGCGGGCGCGGCAGATGGAAAACCCATGGGATGTCAGCACCATGCTGCACCCCATCGCCATCGCCCATGGCATCACCGATCCCGTGCATATCTATCCGTTCTATGAAAATGCCTGCACCGCCGCGTGGGGCCAGACCCCGGCACAGGCGCAGGCGGAGTCCGCATCCCTCTGGGCGGAACTGTCCGCGATTGCAGCGGGCAATCAAGCCACCTGGACCCACCGCGCGTTGAATGCCGATGCCATCGCCACCGTGTCGGCCAGTAACCCTCTCATCGCTTGGCCCTATCCCCGCGCCATGGTCGCCAATCCGACCGTAAACCAGGGGGCCGCTCTGGTGCTGACCAGCGAGGCACGGGCACTGGCCTTGGGTGTGAAGCGCGAGAAGCTGGTCTATCTGGCCGGCGGGGCGGCGGCGGCGGAACCGCGCGACTTCCTGTGCCGCGATGCCTATCACCATTCCACGGCGCAGGACGCGGTGCTGGAGGCCGCCTTGTCGCTTACCGACGGCATCGGCCCTCCGGGTGCGGTAGAGCTGTATAGCTGCTTTCCGTGCGTGCCCAAGATGGCCAGGCACAGCCACCCGGCCCTGCGCGCCCTGCCGCCCAGCGTCACCGGCGGCCTCAGCTTCTTCGGCGGCCCCTTCAATAACTACATGGCGCACGCCACCGCCGCCATGGTCCGGCGCATCCGCGACGGGCTGGGAATGGGCCTTCTCTATGGTCAGGGTGAATTCGTCACCAAGCATCAGGCCCTGCTGTTGGCCGCCGATGCCACGGGCTGGCGGGAACCGGCAACCGACCCGCAGGCCCAGGCCGACGCCCGGCGCGGCCCGGTGCCGCCGGTCGTGGATCAGGCCGAGGGGGCGGCGACCCTGGAAACCCATACCGTGATCTATGACCGGTCGGGCATCCCCGCCTTTGGCGCCGTCATCGTCCGCACAGCCAACGGTGCCCGCACCCTGGCCCGCCTGCCCGCCACGGACAGCGACGGTATCCGCCGCCTGACCGATTGGCAAACCACCGTCGTCGGTGCGCAGGGCCGGCTGGCCCGGAATGGCAATGGCCTGCTGGAATGGAGTTTCGCATGAGCATGGAACCGGAAAACCCCGTCCTGCTGCACTATCCCCTGCCCCATGTGGCGCTGGTGACCCTGAACCGTCCCGCCGTCCATAATGCCGTCAATGGCGCTTTGGCACGCGGGCTGGAGGAAGCCATCCGCATAACGGAACAGAACGACGATATCCGGGCCGTGGTGCTGACCGGGGCCGGCGGGCGCAGTTTCTGCGCAGGGGCCGACCTGAAGGAAATCGCGCAGGGTCGCATCCGCGAACTGGTCACCCGCGACGGCGGCTTTGCCGGCATCGTCCGGGCACAGCGTCGCAAGCCCTGGATCGCCGCCGTCATCGGCAATGCCCTGGCCGGGGGCACGGAGATCGCCCTTTCCTGCGACATGATCGTCGCGTCCGACAATGCCCGTTTCGGCCTGCCGGAGGTGAAGCGCGGGCTGGCCGCTGTGGCAGGCGGACTGCACCGCCTGACCCGCGCCCTGCCCCCCGCCCTGGCGATCGAGGCGATCACGACGGGCGACCCCATCGACGCCGCCCGCGCCGCCAGCTTCGGCATGGTCAATCACGTCCTGCCCGTGGATCAGGTGTTGTCCACCGCCCTGGATCTGGCCACCCGCATCGCCGCCAATGCCCCTGTGGCCGTGTGCGAAAGCCTGGCCATCGCGCGCGCCGCCTTCGACGCTCCGGCGGACACCCTGTTCGCCCAAGCCGCAGAAGCAGGCAAGCGTCTGGCCGCGACCGAGGATTACCGCGAGGGACCCCGCGCCTTCCTGGAAAAACGCGCGCCCCGCTGGCTTGGCCGCTGAACCTGCTGAAAGACCGGAACCATGAATTTCAATGATGATTTCGTGATGTGCATCGGCGGCGAGGCCGTGGTGACATCGCAGACGATAGTCGTGACCAACCCCGCCACGGGCAAGGTCGTCGCATCCGTACCCGACTGCACGCCGGACTTGTTGGATAGGGCCGTTACCGCCGCCCGTGCCGCCTTTCCCGGCTGGCGCGACCTGGGGGACGACAAGCGCAGCAAACTGCTGAAACAGGCGGCCGACCTGTTGATCTCGCATGTTGACGGGTTGAAGGCGCTGCTGACCCGTGAACAGGGCAAACCCCTGTCGGAAGCGGCGTTCGAGGTGGTGGGCGCAGCCTACTGGCTGAAATCCTTCGCCCGCATGGACATTCCCATCACCGTCACCAACGACATACCCGGCCAACGGACGGAGACACATCATCTGCCGCTGGGTGTGGTGGGGGCCATCGCGCCCTGGAACTTTCCCGTCCTGCTGGCCTTCTGGAAGATCGCCCCGGCACTGAGAGCCGGCAATACGATTGTGGTAAAGCCGTCGCCGTTCACCCCCCTGACCACGCTGAAGGCCATCGAGCTGTTGCAGACCGTGCTGCCCCCTGGCGTATTGAACGCCGTCAGCGGTGGTGACCGGCTGGGTCCCTGGCTGACCGCGCATCCCGGCATCGATAAGATCAGCTTCACCGGGTCGACCGCGACGGGCCGTCGTGTCATGGCGTCGGCTGCGGAACGGTTGGCGCGTGTCACGCTGGAATTGGGCGGCAATGATGCCGCTATCGTGCTGCCTGACATCGATGTCGATGCCATGGCCCCGAAAATCTTCTGGTCCGCCTTCCGCAACAGCGGACAAATCTGCGTGGCGACCAAACGGCTTTATATCCATGCCGACATCTATGACCGGTTGGCGCAGGCCCTGGTCGCTTATGCGGCAACCGTGCCGATGGGCGACGGGACGCTGGCTGACAGCAAACTGGGGCCGATCCAGAACCGGGTGCAGTTCGACCGGGTGAAATCCATCATCGATGATTGCCGCGACCAGGGGCACCGGTTCCTGTGCGGCGGCCGTGTGGATACCGACCTGGATGGATTTTTCATTCCTGTGACGATGGTGGACAACCCGCCCGAGACCTCTCGCGTTGTGCGGGAAGAGGCATTCGGTCCCATCCTGCCGCTGCTGAAATTCGACGATATCGACGATGCCGTGGCCCGCGCCAATGATTGCGAATACGGCCTGGGCGGGTCGGTCTGGTCTGCCGATCCGACCGCCGCCCTGGCCGTGGCACAGCGGCTGGAAACCGGCACCGTCTGGATCAACGACGTACAGACCCTGGCCCCCACGGTTGCCTTTGCCGGGCACAAACAATCAGGCATCGGGGTGGAGAACAGCCTGGACGGGCTGCTGGAATATACCGTCCCCCGCACCATCATCCGACCCGCCGGCACGGAGGTTTGAGCCATGGATATCCTTGCCGCCGTGGTGAATGAAGCCAAAGGGCCTTTCAGCCTTGAAACGGTGCAACTGGACAGCCCCCGTCCGGGGGAGGTGCTGGTGCGTATCCTGGGGGTGGGCCTGTGCCATACCGATCTGGTCGCCCGCGATCAGATATTGCCCATCCGCCTGCCCGCCGTACTGGGACATGAAGGGGCGGGGGTCGTACTGGCCACGGGGTCCGGGGTGACCAGGGTGGTGCCGGGGGACAAGGTGGTGCTCTCCTTCTCCTCCTGCGGGACCTGCCCACGCTGCGATAGCGGTGATTCCGCCTATTGCATGACGGGACCGATGCTGAATTTCGCCGGCCGCCGCCCGGATGGCAGCACGACCATGACGCGCGGGGGGCGGAAGCTCTCCAGCCCCTTCTTCGGCCAATCTTCCTTCGCCAGCCATGTGCTGACCGGGGAACGCAATATCGTGAAGGTGGATGATGACCTGCCGGTGGAACTGCTGGGGCCGCTGGGTTGCGGCATCCAGACGGGGGCGGGTGCCGTGCTGCGCAGCTTCGACTGCCCCCCCGGCAGTTCCCTGCTGATCACCGGGGCCGGTTCCGTCGGGTTGGCGGCGGTGATGGCGGGCGCGCTGCGCGGGCTGGGCGCGATCATCGTGTCAGACCCGATGCCGGCGCGTCGTGAACTGGCCCTGTCGCTGGGCGCCACCCATGTCATCGACCCGGCAGAGGGTAATCTTGAAACCGCCGTTCGCGCCATCACCCCTTACGGGTGCGATTTCAGCCTGGATACGACCGGTGTGGCTGAGGTGATGGACGCCGCAATCCGCGCCATGCGGCCGCGCGGCACCTTTGGCCTTGTTGGTGTGCCGCGCAACCCGCTGTCACCCAGTCCCGGCATCGGATCGGCCGTACTGACCCTGGGCCACACGATCCGCGGCATCATCGAAGGCGACAGCGAGCCAGACCAGTTCATCCCTGAGCTGCTGTCCTATTACCGACAGGGGCGTTTTCCCTTCGACCGGCTGATCCGCACCTATCCGTTCCACGCCATCAACGACGCGGTGGCCGATCAGCATCACGGGCACTGCATCAAGGCCGTGCTGCTGATGCCGGGCGACACAAAGAGCCATGGGTCATGACTCTTTGTATTTACCCGTTCCCTCAATCGCCGGGCGCTGCCTCCGGCAGCTTGGCTTGCGCGCACATGGGTGCGCGGGCCGGCGGTCGCCGGCCTCCAAGGGGCATGTCCCATGCCCCTTGGTATGACGTCACATAAGGAACCCACCCAATGGAACTGAACCAGGATATTGCCGCCATCGTGACCGGCGGCGCTTCCGGTCTGGGCGAGGCGGTGGCCCGCGCGCTGGCCGCCGCCGGTGCCCGCGTGGCGCTCTTCGACCTGGATGGCGACCGTGGTGCCCGTGTGGCGGCTGAACTGGGTGGCATCTTCTGCAAGGTGGATGTTTCGTCCGACGACAGCGCCACCGCCGGTTTCGCCGCCGCCCGCGCCGCCCACGGCCAGGAACGGGTGCTGGTCAATTGTGCCGGCATCGGCCCGTCGGCCCGCACCATCCGCCGCGACCGGGAAACTGGGGTCGTCAGCCACCACGACCTGAACGTTTTTCGCAGGGTGCTGGAGGTGAACCTGCTAGGCAGTTTCCGCTGTCTGGCCATGGCTGCCGCCGGCATGGCAGCGACCGATCCGGTGAACGCGGATGGGGAACGCGGCGTCATTATCAATACGGCCAGCATCGCGGGCCAGGACGGGCAGATCGGTCAGGCAGCCTACGCGGCTTCCAAAGGCGGCATCCTGGGCCTGACCCTGCCCGTGGCCCGCGACCTGATGGCCGATGGCATCCGCGTCAACACCATCATGCCCGGCATCATGGATACCCCCATGCTGGCAACCGTGACGCCAGAGGTGCGGGCGGCCCTGGCCGCGTCGGTTCCCTTCCCCAAACGGCTGGGCCACACGTCGGAATTCGCCGATCTGGTACTGTCCATGATCCGCAACAGCTATTTCAACGCCGCGCAGGTGCGCCTGGACGCCGGCATTCGGATGGCCCCGCGATGAGCCAGGGGATCACCGCCGATCTGCACGGCCGCCGTGCCCTGGTCACCGGGGCAGCATCCGGTTTCGGTGCCCATTTCGCCCTGGTGATGGCGAAGGCCGGCGCCAATATTGTTTTGACCGGACGCCGGCTGGAAGCGCTGCAAAAAATAGTCGCGCAGATCCAGGGCGATGGCGGGCAAGCGACCGCGATATCGATGGATGTCCGCGATCCCGTCTCCGTGGCTGCGGCACTGAACACCGCCGGTCCTCTGGATATCGTCATCAACAATGCCGGCGTCACCCGCACCGCGCCTGTGCTGGACCAGCGCCTGGAGGATTGGGACGCGGTGCTGGATACCGACCTGAAAGGCGTGTTCCTGGTGGCACAGACGGCGGCGCGGGGCATGGCAGCACGCGGCCAGGGCGGCAGCATTATCAATATCGCCTCCATCCTGGGACTGCGCCAGGGCGGTTCCCTCACACCCTATGCGGTCGCTAAGGCCGGGGTGATCCAGTTGACACGCCAACTGGCTCTGGAACTGGCCCGCCACGGTATCCGGGTCAACGCCCTGGCGCCCGGCTATTTTGAAACGGACCTGAACCACGATTTCTTCGCCACGCCCCCTGGACAGGCGCTGATCAGACGCATCCCGCAGCGCCGTCTGGGGCAGTTGCCGGACCTGGACGGCCCGCTGCTGCTGCTGGCGTCCGACGCCTCGCGCTTCATGACCGGTGCCGTGATTGAGGTTGATGGCGGCCATCTGGTCTCCAGCCTCTGATCCCCCCTCTCTTCCCGGAGATCGCCCATGATCACGATCCATATCACTGATCGTTCCAACCAGTCGCACTGCATCGACGGTGAACCCGGCCTCAGCCTGATGGAGAATATCCGCCGGGGTGGCATCGACGAATTGCTGGCCCTGTGTGGCGGTGCCTGTTCCTGCTGCACCTGCCACGTCACCATCGCCCCGGAATGGGCGGACCGCATCGGCCCGGCCACGGGGGACGAGGCCGACCTGCTGGAAGGCTCCACCCAGGTCGGCCCCCGCTCCCGCCTGTCCTGCCAGATCAGGGTGACGGAGAGGATGGATGGCCTGCAGGTAAGCGTCGCACCGGAGGATTGATCCGGTTTCATCCTTCCCCGCAAAGAAGCCGGACATCCTTGGGTGTCCGGCTTCTTTATTTAAATCAAACACCTGCACCCATGTCGTCATCACCCCGCCATCCAGCTTGACAATTTTAGTCATACGCATAAATAATGCAGCCAATCAAAGAATGAAAAGTCGGGAGGATATGGTGACAGCTGCGGCGGCGAAGCGTGACCCACAGGCATCCCGATCCGGGGCGCGCGAACAATTGCTGGCCGCGACCAGCGCCCTGCTGACGGAAAGCGATACGCTGGACATCTCCCTGAACGAGATTTCCGCCCGCGCGCAGCTGAACCACGGTCTGGTCAAATATTATTTCGGCAACAAGGAGGGGCTGCTGCTGGCCCTGCTGGACCGCGACGCCGGCACCGCATTGGCAGCCCTGGAAACATTGGTGGGCATGTCGGTTCCACCGCTGCGCAAGCTGGAACTGCACATCCGCGGTGTCATCAACACCTATTTCCGCCATCCCTATATCAACCGCCTGATCAACTACCTGCAAAGCAGCAGCGACACCAATGCCGTGCATCTGGCGGAGGTGTTCATCACCCCGCTGTTGCGCTTTCAACATCTGATGATTGAAGAGGCGGTGGCCGCCGGGGCAATCCATCCGGTCAAGCCGGCGTTTTTCTATTTCTCAATCATCGGCGCCTGCGACTTCCCCTTCAATGCCAGAAGAACCCTGCCCCATGCCTTTGGCATGGCCGCCATCGGGGATGAGGTGAAGAACAGCTATGCCGACCATGTGGTGCGCATGGTGATGGGTGGGATCGCCCGAAACTGATTGGTCTTGGCCCCGATGACAGGAGTTCCGGGATGCTCTCTCAATCGAAAACCACCACCCGCCGCCAGGACCACCCGGCCCGTTCATCGACCTCCCCGACACAGGCCGTGCCGCACCATGGCCCCGATTATGCCGAAACCCGCGCGCAGGCCATCATTCTGCGTGACCGGCCACGCGTCACCATCGTTCAGGCCCCACCCGGTTATGGGAAATCCCGGCTGTTGCAGGAACTGGCCTTGCGCCTGCGTGAACTGGGGGAGATGGTGCACCTGGATGGCCATCGCAGGGTGCCGGAGCCCGGTAGCGTGGGCCGAGCCGGTTGGGTGCTGATCGACGATATCGACATCGGCGCCACCGACCTGGGTCCGTTGCTGGCAGGGCGGCCGGGGCGACCGCAGACACATATCGTCATGACCTGCCGGGCCCTGCCGGCCCTGGCCGGGCTGCCTTTGGGGGACATGGCGAACATCACCCTGCTGGATCTGCGCGACCTAATGCCGACGGACGCGGAAGCCGACCGCTTGCTGGTCCGTCTGTGTGGCCAGACCATGCCGGCGGAGGTTCGGCGCCTCATCATCAATCGGGCCGAGGGCTGGCCCGCGATGCTGATGCTGTTTGGTGCCGCCGCCCGGCGTATCGGCCGGGTAAGATCTTTGTTCGCCCCGGAAATCCTGTCGCGCGGACAGTTGGCCGACTATTTCAATGCCACCTTGCTGGATCAGGGCGGTCCGGAAATCCGCTGGCTGCTGCAGCGCCTGTCGCTGTTCAAGCATTTCAACCCGCCGATGGTGGCGGCCCTGCTGGGCCAGCGGGCGGTCGGGCTGCTGCAACGGGCGCAAACGGCTTCCCCAGTCCTGATACCGTCGGAGGAGATGGAGGGTGGCTTCCGTTTCCACGGCCTGCTGCGCACCACGCTGCGCGCCGACTATCTGACGACCGCGCATCAGGACGGCGCCGCCCTGCTGTCACAGGCAAGCCGTTGGTGCGAAGCGGCGGACAGGCTGGCCGATGCCGTCGATTATGCCCTGGAGGCCGGGGAGGCGGCCCGCGCGCACGATCTTCTCTGCCGCCACGCACCGGCCTTCATCCATACAACGGGGCAGGTGACGAAAATCCGGGACTGGGTGGCCCGGCTGGTTCAGGCGGGCGTGACCGTCACGACGGAACTGCGACTGTGGCAGGTCTGGTCCCTGGTCTTCTGTATGCGGCTGGACGAGGCACGGGCGGAACTGGACCTGCTGACCCCGTCCCTGCTACCACCCCATCAAGCCCATCTGGAACAACTGCGGATTTCCATCGCCGCACGCGGCGATGATGCCGGCCTGACCCGCGATCTTGCCGAACAATGGGTGGCTACCCAGGCGACCACAGACATGTTCAAGCTGGCGGCGGTGCAGGCCATCCGCTCCCTGGCCTGTGCCGCCCTGCTGGATGAAACCGGCGCCCGTGTGTCCCTTGCGGCGGCACGTACAGCGGCGGGGAAAAGCGCGGGTGCCTATGCCGGGGCCTGGGTTGGTGCCATCGACGCGTTGCTGGAACTGGGCCAGGGCAATGCACTCCTGGCCACCGAATTGTTGGAACGCTGTCTGTCCCGCACGCGGCAGACAGCCAGCCCGACAGCACCCATCCTGGGCACCATGGACCTGATCGCGGCACGGGTTCAGTATGAGCGCGGCGACATCGTGGCGGCGCGCGACCATATGGATCGCGGTGCCTATGCCCTGCCCGGCCATTGCCTTGTCGAAACCGATATATTGGCCTGGGAGACCCGGATCGGCCTGACGGAAGCCAGCAGCGGTATCGACGCCGCCCTGGCCGAATTGCGGGAATGGACCAGCCAATCATACCGGCTGCGGGCTGCCTGCACCTGCGCTGCTGTCGGCCTGCTGCTGCGGGCGGGACGGACGGCGGAGGCAAAACAGCACTGGGAAGGCCGCGTCAGGATGGGTCCGGATGGGATGCCGATGATGGGCGATGCCGCCCTGCCGCCCGACATGGCGCTGCAACTGAGCACCACGGGGGCCTGGCTGCAATTTGCAATCGGACAGCACGACGATGCCGCCCGGCTTGCCACCTGGCTGCTGCCCATTGCCGAACAGCATGGGCGGCAACCGCTGCGCGTCAAACTTCTGTTGCTGAAGGCCGCACTTCACCTATCAGAGGGGGACAGGGTCCGGGCGAGAGGCCCGTTCCGGCTGGCTCTGGACCTGGCGGCCCGCAATGATCTGTTCGCTACCGTCCATGAACTGGCCTGGGCACTGCTTCCCCTGCTCACCACGGATGATGCGCAGCTTGCCCTGGGCGCCAGCATGCAAGACTTCGTCACCCGCCTGCGCGACCGCCTGGGCCTATCGCCAAATCCGGCGACAGGGACCGACAGCGCCGGCCCGGTCGAGGAATTGACGGGCCGCGAAGCTGAAATCCTGCGCGCGCTGGAATCCGGTCTCTCGGCCCAGGCTGTGGCCGACGGCATGTCGGTCAGCCTCGCCACCGTCAAATGGCACATCCAGAACATCTACAGCAAACTCGGCGTCAACAACCGCACAGGTGCGCTGGCCACGGCCCGCCGCCTCTCCCTGCTGTGACCGCCGTTCCCACACGCCTTGCCAAGGAACCATCATGGCTGAAGCCTATATCGTCGCCGCCACCCGCACGCCGACGGGCCGCAAGAACGGCACGCTTGCCGCCACCCACCCCGTCGATCTGGCCGCCGCCGCCATGCGGGCGCTGGTGGAACGGTCGGGCGTCGATCCCGATGCCATTGATGACGTCATCTGGGGGGTGCTGGACCCGGTCGGTCCCCAGGCCCATGACATGGCGCGCACCGCCTGGCTGGCCGCCGGCCTGCCGCTGCATGTACCGGGCGTGACGGTGGACCGGCAATGCGGCTCCTCCCAGCAGGCGGTGCATTTCGCGGCCCAGGCCGTGATGTCGGGTGTTCAGGATCTGGTCGTCGCCGGCGGGGTGCAGTGCATGAACCTGATCCCCATGAACAGCTCGCTTGAATTTGGCCGCGCCCTGGGTTTGGAGACACAATATAGCGGCAGCCAGGGTTGGCTGGCCCGCTTCGGGACGCAGGAAGTGAACCAGTTCCGGGGGGCCGAACTGATGGCCGAACGTTGGGACATCAGCCGTGAGGCGATGGAGGCCTATGCGCTGGAAAGCAACCGCCGCGCGCTGGAGGCCGTCGCCGCCGGGCATTTCACGGCGGAAATCTTCCCCGTAGCTGGACTGTCCGTGGACGAGACGCCGCGCGTCACCAGCCTGGAAAAAATGGCCAGCCTGCGCCCCATCCGGGAGGGTGGGCGTGTCACTGCGGCGGCGGCCAGTCAGATCGCGGACGGGGCCGCCGCTCTGCTGATCGCCTCAGAAGCGGCCGTGCGTACCCACAATCTGCGCCCACGCGCGCGTATCCATCAGATGACGGTGCTGGCGGATGATCCTGTCATGGTTCTGTCCGCCCCCATCCCCGCCACGCGCCGCGCCCTGGTCAAGGCGGGTCTACGCATGCAGGACATCGACCGGGTGGAGATCAATGAGGCCTTCGCACCCGTGCCGTTGGCCTGGATACGCGAACTGGATGCCGATCCGACCCGCGTCAACCCCAATGGCGGGGCCATCGCCCTGGGCCACCCGCTGGGGGCCACCGGCGCCCGGCTGATGACGACGCTTCTGCATGAATTGGAACGTACAGGAGGACGCTACGGGTTGCAGACCATGTGCGAGGCCGGTGGTCAGGCAAACGTCACCATCATTGAACGTCTTTAAGCTGAGATACACCGGCAACCATGAGCTACCAACTCTACCACGCTGCCGACACCCGCTCCTTCCGCGCGCTTTGGGCGCTGGAGGAGGTGGGGGCAGATTATGACCTGCACCTTCTGCCTTTCCCGCCACGCGTGAAAGCGCCGGAATATCTGGAAATCAACCCGCTGGGAACCGTGCCCCTGCTGATCGACGGACCGGCGCGGATGGTGGAATCCGTAGCGATCTGCCAGTACCTGGCCGCCCGCCATCCGGAATGCAATCTTCAGGCTGCACCCGACAGCCCGGATTTCGCTGCGTACCTGGATTTTCTACATTTCGGGGAAGCGGCGCTGACGTTCCCCCAGGCCCTTATGTTACGGTATGGTCAGTTCGAAACACCCCTGCGGCGTCAACCCCAAGTCGTGGCGGATTATGAGCGGTGGCTTTTCTACCGTCTGGCTCTTGTCGAACGTCGCCTCCAAACAGCTGCGTATCTGGTGGAGAATCGTTTCACCATGGCCGATATCTCTGTCGGTTATGCCGTCAAGCTCACCCACCATGTTGGGATTGATAAGCAATTACCGACATCCGTACGGACATACTTTGACCGCTTACAGTCACGTCCAGCTTTTACAAGGGCCACATGCAGACAAGCTGCTTTGTGAGAGTCCGTCCGGCGACTGCCGGCCCTGAATGGGCTTGCACGATGACCGCGAGCAGTCCATCAAAGAATCAAACCATATAAGAATAATTGAACCGGAGAGGATGATGGACGGCGGTTCCAAGAGCATCGATCGGGTTGGTGTGATCCTCAAGGTGCTCGAGGAAATACCCGAGGACGGCATGACGTCTGGACAAATCGCGACGGCGACAGGCTTCGACAAAGCAACGACCTATCGCACGCTGACCTCCCTCGTCGGCATCGGTCTGCTCGACCGCGATAGCGAGACCAGGCGATTCCGCCTGGGTGCCTATCTATTCAATCTGGGCGCAATCGCGGCACGGCGCTTCTCCGCGCTCGCGCATGCGCGTCAGGTGATTGCAGCGATTGCCAAGGAAACGGGTGACACGGCATTCCTCTCGGTCCGCAACAAATATGATTCGGTTTGCATCGACTGCGCCATGGGCAGTTATCCGATCCGCGCCCAGACGCTGTCCGTTGGTGAGAGCGTGCCATTGGGAGCGAGCACGGCGGGCGTGGCGATGCTCTCGACCATGCCGGACGAGGAGGTACGTCACGCCGTTCAGTATAACGCGATCGCGATCGCCAAATTCAAGACCGTCCGGCCCGAGCAGATTTACGAGCATGTCGCACGCGCCCGCGTTCTAGGCTACTCGCTCTATTCCGGCCAGATCGTTGCCGGCATGGCGGGGCTCGGGCGCCCGATCCGCGCCGCCAATGGCCGCGGTGCCGCCGTCATCAGCGTGACAGCCGTGATAGACCGGATGCGCGAAGACCGGGTGCGGATGATCAACGAGTTGCTGAAGGAAGCTATTGCCGAGATCGAGAAGCGCGCCCTGTTGATCGGTAGCCAACTCGAAACCCTTACCTGATCCGCACCAATCGTCAGAGACGGCGCGACAGGCCGCCATCGACCACGAGCAAATGACCGTTGATGTAACGCGCTTCGTCGGATGCCAGGAATACCGCGGCATGGGCGACATCCCATACATCGCCCTGCTTGCCGGTGGGGGATCGCCGATCTCGTTCGGCGACATCGTTGGGGTTGGCAAGGCCACGTCCCATTTCGGTATCGAGAAGGCCCGGAAGAATGGCATTGGCACGAACGCCGCTGGCTGCATATTCCAGCGCGACGGCGACAGTAAGCTGGTCGAGCGCCGCCTTGGATGTGTTGTAGATGGCATAGTTGATCCCGGTATGGCGGATCGCGGCCACGCTTGAGACGTTTACGATTGCGCCGCGCGACCGCAGCAGGTGCGGCATCGCCTCGCGCATCGTCAATGCGGCGCCGATGCAGTTCAGCGACAATCCCCGCGTCCAGTCGGCCACAGTGAAATCGGCAAAGGCGCCGGCCATCGGCACGCCGACATTATTGTGAAGGATGTCGATCCGGCCATAGCTTTCCACGGTTTCCGCTATCGCCGCGCGCACCGAAGCCTCGTCGGTAATGTCGGCGGCGATCGCACTTGCGCCTTCGATTTTGCAGGCGGTGCGTTCGGCATTGGCGTGCACCGCGTCGATCACCGCAACACGGGCACCAGCCGCGGCATAGGCCAGGGCTGCTGCTTGGCCGACACCCAGGCCACTCGCAGAACCGCCACCAAATACGATGGCGATCTTTCCGGCCAGCCGATCACTCTGGTTGATGAGCCCGCGCTCCATCATGCGTTCTCCTTTGCCCGCAGTCCAACCGCAACGAAGCAGCCGTCCATACTGAGCATCTACCCTGTTAGGATGCGTCATAGGTGACGCCACCGGCGTTGCCACGGATATCGGACCTGGAGGTTATGTTCACGATCGGGCCGCCGCCGACCGCAAGCAGCGCGCGTCCTGTTGCGGGGTCAATCCCTGAGGCCTTGCCTGTCACCAGTACCATCTTGTCAACAGACATGGTGCATCTCAGCGATCCATGACGAAGTCGCCGACGACGCGATTGAATGCATCGGGGGCTTCCAGGAAGGGGAAATGGGCGCCGCCCTCGTCGGCGCCGAATTCGTGGAACTTCGATCCTGGAATCCGCCTTTGGATATAGCGTTGGGATTGAGGGGACACGTGGCTCGCGCTGCCGGCGATGACCAGCGCGGGCCGGTCGATCCGTGCCAGCACATCGCGCCAGTCGTTCGTGCAGTGGCTGAGCAGCAACTCCGCCGCGATCGCGCACGGCGTCTTGGCGTTCTCGGCCAGTATCCATTGATAAAGCGCTGGTGAGATCGATTTCGTTACCATGCCCGCCACGAATCCGGCCCGCGTTTGCTCGCCATCAGGCCCCGCCAGCGCGGCGTAGAGATCGTAGAGTTGCGTCACCGAAAACAACGCGCCAGCGGCGGTCGCCGCCGTCTCATCCATCCCGGGCAGGATGGTGAGCATTGCGGGTTGGTCGACGAAGACCAGACGGTCGACGCCGACCGTGCCGAACAGATCGACATAGGCCCAGATGACAGACGCGCCCATCGACCAGCCGAGCAGGTGCGGCCTGTCGAGGCCGAGATGCTCGATCAGTTCCGCCAGATCCCGCGCCAGCCGCGCCATGCGAAGCCCGCCCGATGGTGCGGGTGCCTCCCCATGACCACGAACATCCGGCACAATCACCGTGAAACTGTCCGACAACTGGTCGAGCTGGTGCTGGAACATCGCCCCCGATTGCGACCACCCGTGAACCATCACGAGTGGGGCTCCTCTCCCCCGAAGACGATAGGGAATGCGGGCACCGTCCGACAATGTCAGCCATTCCGTCGGCGGCATGACCACAGGAACCTTTGTGCAATCGGTCGACATAGCGTGTCCTTCCTCCATCTGCCTCAGAAGCGCGCCGAAACTTCGAAGCCGAATTCGCGCGGACGCCCGAAATACGCCTCGTACTCCGAGAATGTGCTGGCGATGTCGAGCCCGCTGACGATGTACCGTTTGTCGGTGAGGTTGGTCACATAGCCCGCGAATGTGACCATGTCGCCAGGCAGCGTATAGGCGATGCGGCCGTTGACCAGCACATAGGGCCGCTGAGCGATGGCTTCGACGTTGTTGGGGTCCTTATAGGTCTTGGAGCGATAGGTGCCGTCGGCGCGGAAGACCAGTTGACCTTCGCCGACATCGACCGTCTGCTCAATGGAACCGTTAAGCGAAAGACTGGGGGTCTCCGGCAGTTTCGCAGAAAGCGGGAACGAGACACCAGGGTCAAGCCGTACATATTCCCCGTCAAGATAGCTCAGGCCCGCCTGAATCCTCGTACCGGTGCCAATCCGTGCCGATATGTCGGATTCGATGCCGCGAATGCGGGCGGCGCCGGCATTCTGGACAACGGGCTGTGGCGACCCGGTGCTGTCCGCCAGAACCGACGTGAGTTGCAGGTTGGTATAATCGCTCTGGAATACGTCGATATTGAAGGCCAGCCTGCGGTCGAACCAACTGGTCTTCAGGCCCACCTCATAAGCCTTCAGCCGTTCGGGCAGATATCGCTTGAGCGACTGTTGGCTGAACAAGCGAGGGGTCCAGCCGCCGACCTTGAAGCCGTCAGAATAGGAGGCATAGACCATCGCGTCACTGGTCAGATCATAGGCCAGCGACGCGGCGGGTGTGAAGACATTGTCGGTCGACTTGCACTCGATGAGTGTGCCGGTGACATCGCGGCCAGGACAAGTGAATTGCCTGGGCTGTACCAGGAAATACCAATTATTATTGAAATTTCGCGTCTCTCGATTGTAACGGCCACCCACCGTCAGGTGAATCTGAGGCGTTATGTCGAATGTTCCCTGCCCAAACACCGCATAGGAACCCCCAGAAAGCCGGCTCAACGAAAGTGCGTTGAAGTCGATATTGACCGCTGTTTTGACAAGCCCATCCCACAATTTGGTCGTGATGTCGTTCTGGAGCTTCTGGTGCATGTAGTAGAGACCGGTCGTCCATTTAAACCGCTCCCCAAATGACGCGCCGTTCAGTTGCAGTTCCTGCGAGAACTGGCGGTTGTCGTCATTGCTGACCGTCTCGGTAATCGCGTAGGGCGAACTGTCACCGTCGCGACCGGCAAACCCCTTGACGCTGCGATAGGCGGTGATCGACTTCAGTGAGATGTCGGGAGCAAGTTGGTAATTGGCAACCGCCGAAACACCCCACACGTCGTAATGGTCGGCATTGGGGCCGGTGGAACCCACCGCCCCCGGAGCGGTTGCCCAACGGCCATCAAATTGACTGTTTGCCGGCAGGCCCAAAGACGCGTTGATCGTCGGAAAATACTGACTGTTAAGCACATCGACGAGCGGACTGCCGCCGGGCACGAAGCCGATATTACCGCCATAGGGTGCATGCTGGCGGATGCGCGTACTGTCGCCGGAAACCGTGATATCGAAGTCGCTCGAAGGTTCCCAGAGGAGTACCGCCCGGGCCGCATCCTGATTGATGTTGCCCTGACCCTCGCCGTCCTTGTCGAGGTAGCGTTTCTGGAGATCGTCTGTGTTCCGGCTGATCGCGGACAGACGGAGGGCCACCGTATCCGTAAGCGGCACATTGATACCGGCCGTGAGATCGACGCGATGGTAGGAGCCGACAGCAACAGACGCGTTCCCGCTGAATGTATCGAGATCAGGCTTCATGGTCGTAATGCGGATCGCGCCGCCGATCGTGTTCTTGCCGTACAGCGTGCCTTGCGGCCCCCGCAGTACCTCGATCAACTGTATGTCACCCAGGCTGTTGAGAGCACCGCTCGAACTGGCGACATAAACGTCATCAACATAAAGGCCGACGCCGGGCTCGTTCGGAATGAGAAAGTCGTTCTGCCCGACGCCCCGGATGAAGATCTGCGCGGTAGTGCCACCGCCGTCCGCTCGACCATTGTTGATGCTGACGCCCGGTACAAAGCTCGAGAACTGCTTCAAATCGGAAATACCCTGATTTTGTAAAGTGGCCCCGGTAACCGCGGTGATCGAGATCGGAACTTTTAGAATGTTCTCCGCGCGGCGCCGAGCCGTCACGACAATTTCTTCGAGCGCCAGTTCGCTCGTCACTGCTTCCGGCGATGTTGGAGTGGTCGCAGCAGGCACGGCCTGCGCCCACGCTGAAGAAGCAACCAGCAGTAGAGCAGTCCCGCAAACGCTGGCCGACAAAAGACCTTTCGAAACCATCCTGTCCTCCCCTTATGGGACTTGCTTGTTGTTCTGTGCAGGTCCTCATACCCAACCCTTAGCTGATACGGAGGTTGGATGGTTCGCGAAACGCGCCTCGGGAAGGAGAAAGTTCAAATAGTGAAAATGTGATTTTGAAATGATGGCGTGAATGCCCTTTCGCCCAGGGATGGTTGGTTTCCAGGTTAACCGCCCAGTACGGCGTAATCGGTTGGATGGCGGCGGGCGGCCCGTCTTGCGTCGCTCCGCTCCCAGTAGTCCGTCCAGAAACAAACCCGCAGAAGCCGCAACGCGAGCTTGCGTGAACAACGGACGGATACGCACTTTCACTGAACGCAAAAAAGCCGACCAAAGACCAAGCGTGTCTTCAAGCGAACCAGACATCCCATGACCCTCCGAATCATGGTCGCCCGTTGATTCAGAACTTCATAAAATATGCAACTTTAGTGTTAGCCAATGGCACCCGGCAGCAACAGATGTTCTGTTGCCGGGCTACGCATACAATGATTGGACGCCATGGAAGCCGCATAGCCGCCAGCGTTCAAAAGCGCCAGATAATCCCCCTCTTGCATGACCGGTAACGGCTTATCCTGGGCAAACAGGTCCAGCGCCTCGTTGATATTGCCGGCGATGGTGGCTTGTTTAAGGGCGGACGGAGCCCAGGCTTCGGCCAGATCCGCATTCAGCACCGCAGGTACCGGCTCACAGGGCAGGTTATAGAAGGCGGGCTCAATCGCCAGATTGAAGCCGCCATCAACACCGTAGAACAGCGTGTTCCGCTTTTCCTCGACCAGGGTCACCTGCAGCATCAGCAGGCCGGCATCCTTGACAATATAGTCGCCCGGTTCAACCCAGACCGATACACCATAAGGGAGGAAGGACTGCCGGATCAGTGCCGACCAGACCTCCAGATCCAACGGGTGATCGGTGGCAACATGCGGCACGCCCAGCCCGCCCCCCAGATTGACCAGCCGCGGCCGGTCCAATTGATCCAGGAACCAGCGACATTCCCGCAACACGGCCCCCCAGGCATCCAATTGGCCGTTCAGATAGCCGCAGCCGACATGGAAATGGATGCCCTCGACGGTCAACCCCACCTGCCGTGCCAGCTCCAGCGCTTCGGCGAACTGCTCCCGATAGATGCCGAATTTGGACGTTCGATCGCCGCTGTAGCGCAGCAACTCATTCTCACGATAGCCTACCCCCATCGCGGGGTTGACCCGGATGCCGATGGACCGGCCAGGCATCAGCCTGCCCAGGCGACGGATCATTGACAGGCTGTCGGCATTGATCCAGATGCCCGGTTGCCGGGCCAGAACCGACAGGTCGGCGTCGGAAACCGATGTTGCCGTATACGAAATCTCTGCGGCGCTGAAACCGCACTGCACGGCATGGCGTACCTCTACCGGGGAGCAGGCATCGATCCCGCACAGGCCGGACATCTTCATCCAGGTCAGCAGCGGGGCGAAACGGTTGGCCTTCATGGCGTAGCGGATGGCGGTATCCATGCCCGTGGCATCCAGCGCCCGCTTCAACCGGCGCAGATTGCCCAGCACCCGTTCACCGGAATAGAAAAAGGCAGGGCCGCCCGCCGCAGCAGCAGCCCCAGCCAGATCGTGACCGCCAAACTGAAGCCGGTTGCCGACATAGTGCAGGTCCGGGCGCGCCCACCAGAAATCAACCATGATCTCGCCCCCCTATTTCTTGGCCGTTTCGCGCCGACCGGCAATCCAGCCCCGGCAGTTGAGCGCCCCGCACAGGCAGGCAAACTGCTTGAACAGCACATCCTCAGTATAAGCGTAGTCGATGACCATCGGCTCACCGGGGGCGATGTCCCGCAGCGCCAGTAGTTCAAAACGCTGCATGTCGAGGCGGCAATTCGGATCGCAGGAATGCAGCAGATAGCCGCTGAAATAGGGATCATAGAGATGAACGCCTGAACTGATCTGCAGCGTGTGCTGCATCACCGCATGGCTGATCGATCCGCTGACCTTGGCGATACGCTCCCCGGCCTTGAAAGCGCGCACGGCGTAGACACCCTGCCCCTTGCCCGCCTCCTGCCGGAGAATGATGCAGTCGGCTTCCGTCGGATAGCCCTTACCCAATGCAAACGCGATTGGGTAAAGCGGTCGCGCCGTTTCGGGTATCGGCGGGGCCGATTGATTAACC
This sequence comes from Niveispirillum sp. FG156, assembly GCF_057809555.1. Classification (NCBI taxonomy): domain Bacteria; kingdom Pseudomonadati; phylum Pseudomonadota; class Alphaproteobacteria; order Rhodospirillales; family Azospirillaceae; genus Niveispirillum; species Niveispirillum sp. FG156. The sequence continues at coordinate 114,555 of NZ_JBMDKE010000006.1, forward strand.
GTCGACATAGGGCGCCTTTTGCGAGTTCAGCGACATTGAAAATTCACCAGGGCGATCCCCCAGGCTCATATCCCGACCAAGGCTTACGCCATCACCCGGATTGCGCAAGTAACCAAAAGCACGGGACATGACGGCCCCCGTCAGCCCCTCGACGGGACCAGATGCAACAGGCGAACCGTCGGGACGACGGTCAGAACACTGGCGCGCATATTCCCGGCTGCGCCAATAATATCCGCGATGTCATCATCGGGCAGGGTTCCGCAATTCAGCCAAAGCTGAGTAGACCAGCCAAGTTGCTGCACGGCCCGCACCAGTTCCTGATGTGTGCCGGTACGCCCCGACAGGGGAAACGCCGTGGTGGGCGGCATATTATGATAATGACCGGCGTCGCGATCATCGCCATACAAGGTCGTATCGTCGCCCCAAGGCAGGTCAGCATAGGCAATGTCAGGTGGGGGACGGTCCCCCCAGGCTGCGAACATGTCGCTTTCCAGCACTTCCAGCTCCACTCCGTGCCGCGCGGCATTCTCGCGGCAGAGCGCAACAGCCGCCGCATCCAGTTCCAGCCCGGTAACCGACAGTCCCGGCACCTCCAGCAACAGAGTGATGGCCAGCACCCCGGCCCCCACCCCGACTTCCGCCGCGCGAAGAGGGCCGGGTCGCGACCGCGCCCAATCGCCGACTGTCTTCACCAGATGCACCGTCTCCGGGTCGGTGACATAGGCGCGGCGGTCGATGGCAAACGGGCGTCCGGCAAAACTGATCTGGCCAAGAATGTAGGCCAGCGGATCACCATGCAGGCGACGCTTCAGATATCGCCGGAAACGTGCCGGATCGCCCGCACTGGCCACCGCCAGTGCATCGATCTCAATATCCGGGATGGCCTGGCGCGCCCAAGCACCAGGATAAAGTTCCCTATATTCGGCCACCACGGCAGCGGCCCCCGCCGGATCAGACACCAGCCCCCTCCCCCAGATACCGGATGGAGAGAAGGGTCAGGTCGTCGGACTGTTCCGCCCCGTCGGCGAACAGGGTAATCCCGTCGCGGATCCAGTTATTCAGGCCGCGCGGTGCCGCGCCAGCGGGCGTTTCAGCCAGCCGCCTGCATAACTGCTCAAGGCCATAAAGGCGGCCTTCAGGGTCCATCGCCTCGGTAATCCCGTCAGTATAAAGCAGCAGCGTATCGCCCGGATTGAGCCGGAACTGGCCAGCCTGATAGGAATAATCATCCATCACCCCAAGCACCAGCCCCTTGACCTTCTCCACCTTGCGGATGGTTCCGTCGGCGGCCATGATCAGCGGCGCGTCATGGCCGCCATCACAATAATCGACCTGCCCGGTGCGGATATTCAGGATGCCGGCACATACCGTGATGAAAAGTTCCTGCGGATTTTCATCACATAGCTGGCGGTTCAGCAGTTCAACCACATTGGCGATATCCAGCGGTGGCTCTGTCGGGGCTGCGACGGAGTTTCCTTTGAAAAGCGTCTTGGCAACCGCCATGAACAGCGCTGCCGGCACCCCCTTGCCGGAGACGTCCCCCACGATGAAAACCAGATGGTCCTCCCCGATCATGAAGTAATCGTAAAGGTCGCCACCAACGGCCTTGGCGGGCTCCATCAAGCCATGCAACTCGAACTGGTGGTGTTGCGGGAATGGCGGATCCCGCCTTGGCAGCAGGCCCAACTGTATTTCCCTGGCGGCAGACAGCTCACCTTCCACACGCTCCTTGGCGGCGGTCGTTTCCTGCAATGCTTCAACATAAATTCCTAGCCGCCGGATCATCTCCGTCAAGGCCCGGGCCAGGGCACCAACCTCATCCCGGCGCTGGCCCGCGATCTCCGCTATTCTGTCCGCCCCATCCTGGTCGATGCTCTCGCCAACCAGGGTGCGGGTCCGCTCCGTCAACATGGTCAAGGGCATGATGATCCGGGAAATCACCAGTTGGCCGATAACGAACATTAGAAGGAAACCGACACCACCGATCAGCAAGGCACCCTGCAAGGCGGCACTGGTCTGCTGGCGGACAAAATCGACACTGAGATCGGCACCGGCAACAAACACTTTGCCCGATGGGGTGGTGACGGGCACGAAAACAGATCTGAAGGTGCCGTAACTATCGGTCAAATTACTGTCGAACTGAATCTGCTTTGTCCTGAATGCTTGAAACAGGACGGGCGACGCCGTGTCGTAAAGATGGAAGAAACGGTCGTAGGTGCCACCAGCAACCTCTTCATCCGTGGCATTGGTCGCCGTTGTATGGATGCTGTCGCCGAACTGCATATAGGTATAGACGTAAGCAAAGCCTGTTTCACGGGCATAGGCGTTCAGCCGCCGCATGATCCGTTCGTAATCATCATCGGATACGGAATCCGGCCCATCAATCCTATCATGATATTCCTGACCGGTATAAAGTTCAACCGCGCGGGCGGCTGCCAACAGGCGCGCATCAATCCCCGCCAACGTTGCCGCCCGTTCCCGGTGGTATGAGAACCATGTGTAGGCGGCGGCACTTGCCAGACTGGAAACAAACAGCAACAGCAGCAGCTTGGCCTTGATATCCAACCGGTATCTCATGATCATCCTGCCTGTCCGGGCATTGGGCCGGAATTGACGTCGTTTCCTGTCATCCCTGTTTCCCCCATGCCAAAGGCCCAGACAACAGGGCTTACATGATCTTGCAAAAATGCGTTACCACGGTCATACGTGGTTGTACAATTCTTCCACACCCGCATGCTCTGCGGTCATCCGGTTAGGGCCTATGATCAACGCGATCCTGCGCGCATTCGGGCTTGACCGCGACGACCTCGCAAAGCTGCTGCCCTTCGCATCCCTTGCCTTTTTTCTGCAGACCGGCCTCAGCATCGGGATGAGTGCGGGCGACGCGCTGTTCGTTTCCGGGGCGGGAGCTGCCAATCTGCCCTATATCTACATGGCCACTGCGGGGGCCATGCTGATCTATACGCCCACCATGGCCTATGTTTCCGGTCGGTTCGGTGCAGATGGCGCGTTGACACTTGCCCTGCTGGTGCTGACGGTCAGCGGGGCCCTGGTATGGGCTGGGCTGTCCAATCCCGATATGCTGCCGTCCCTGGTCGTGCAGGCATTTCCTTATCTTGTCAGGCTCTATTCAGCCATCTGGTTTATCGGCCTTTACACCCTTTACTGGAATTTTGTTGACGATTATTTTGACATCCAGGATGGAAAGCGGCTGTTCGCACTGTTGAGCGTCGGCACGGCCCTGGGCGGCATAACCGGTGGCACCATTGTCAACGCCCTTGCCGAACATCTACCGGTTTCCACGCTTTACCTTCTATGGGCAGCCCTGGCCCTTGCCACGTTGCCTTTGCTGCTGGCGATCAAACGTCGCTGGCCGCAATTGAGCGAACGCGCAGACATGGACGACGGGGAAACAGGGCGCGGAACGATGAGCGCCATCGGTGAGGGACTGCGCAGTTCGCGTTATATCCCGATGGTGGTCGGCGTGTTCCTGTTGTCCTTGTTGATGGGCAACATAAACGAGTTCCAATATCTTTCCGTCTTTGCCCAGGGGCGGGATGAAACAGACTTGGCCCAACTGTTCGGGGAACTTTATGGTACGGCCAGCGCTTTGACGTTGGTCATCAATCTGTTTGTCTTCAACCGTCTGGTGCTGCGGCTTGGCGTCCGTTCTGTCGCCTTGATCGTTCCCAGCATCTATATGCTTGTATTCACTTTCTATTTTGTAGATTTCGGCCTGGGCCCCGCACTGTTGGGCTTCATGCTGCTGCAGGGCGTTGTCCCGGCCATCGACTTCAATAATTTCAACTTCCTGTTCAACGCGATCGATGAAAAGTACCGCAAGCAGGTGCGCACCGTGGTGGAAGGGCTGTGCGAGCCCTTTGTCACCGCCTCCGCCGGTGTCGCCCTGTTGTTGCTGCGCGATGATCTGAGCCCGGAACAATTGTCTGCCATTGCCATGCTGCTGGCCCTGGCATTGATCCTGCTGGTCCTGGCACTGCGCAGCAGTTACCGGCAATCCATGGTCAGCAACCTGCGTCGCGGATGGCTGGATTTCGGACGTGAACATTCGACAACCCACAATGAACGGGATTTGCAGTCTTTGCGCCGGCTGGCCGCCGATCCTGCCGCCCCCGAAGACGTGCAGATCAGCGCGCTGGATATGCTGATCCAGCCCGGTCAATGGCTTGCCACCGATTTGAAGCTGCTGCTGCAATTCATCGATATCGCAAGCCCCCCTGGCCAGGTGGAGGCGCAGCGCCTGCTTCGCCGGGTGCTGGCGGACGGGGCGGGCCGGCAGTTGCTGCATCTGGCGGATGACCCGTCCCGCGAAGCCCTCTGGTCGCGGGCCGCCATGGTGGCGGAATTCGGTGCGCATTATCTGCTGGACCGGGGCCGCATCGACGCGCTGCACCAGCGGCTGGCGGAACCCGACATGGCCGCCGCCGCCGTCATTGCCCTTTGGCACAGCAGCGACCCGGACCATTGCCGAACGGCGCTTACCCGTCTCAGCGAATTGCGCAAGGGCGATGAACAGGAACGGCTGGCGGCGGTGCAGGCCCTGGGTCGGCTGGGTGGGGAACGTTTCGCCCATCTGATCACCGATTTCCTCACAGATGCGGCACCAGAGGTCCGGCATGGCGCGCTGGTCGCCCTGCTGGAAATGGGACCGCTGAAGACCATGCACCTGACAGACCATATTCTGTCGGCGATCCGCCGGGCATCGCCTGAGGCGCGTGCCGTGGGAATTGCGGTGTTGAGTTCAGCCAATGATCCGACCGTGCTGCTTCCCTTGCTTGAACTGGCTGACCTGCTGACCCCGTTCGAACGGCGTGCGCTGGAAAAGGCGGCAACCGGGCTTGGAAAATCCGCCATTCCCACCCTGGTTCGCGTTCTGCGCGACCGCCGATACAGTTTCAGCAGCCGGGCTGTGGCCGCCCGTACATTGGCCCGCCTTTCCGCCACCCAGTTCGCCGCATCAACACGCGGGTTGGCGGCGGCAGAACTGCGCCATGCCTATGCCGCCGAACAGAACCAACAGCGCGTTCCGATGATGGACGGGTCGCCCGGCTGCCTGATGCTGCACCGGGTCTACCATGACCAGCAGCATGATTGTCTGGAACTGACCCTGTTGCTGCTCACCTTAGGCGGCGGGTTGCCGAATTTTGAACTCCTGGTGGCCTCGCTGGATTCAGATAATCCAAAAGTGCGGGCAAACGCGCTGGAAGCCTTGGAACAGGCCGCCGATCACACGGTCTTCTCCCTGATCAGAGGTCTGGTGGATGCGAATGCCAGCCAGGAAAGGCGACGACGCCATGCCGGCAACAGCCCTCCACTCGCCCCCGGCGATTTTCTCCGGCGCGCACTGGAAAGCGAATTGCCGCTGGAAGCTGCCGCCGCCGCACAGGCGCTGCGCGATCTTGAGGGCGAGCAGGCACTGCCCGCCCTGCGCGCCCGCCTGCGCCAAGGCCGTTCAGATCTGACGCAACAGACGGTGCTGGACCTGCTGCATCTTGAAAGCAGCAGCCTACGACTGACCCCGGTGGCGAAGCTGGCCGCCCTTTGCGGCTGTGACCTGTTTCAATCCTCCCCCTTGCGTGATCTGCTCACCATCGTTGCCGCAAGCGAACAGTGCGAGATCGATGGAACCTCCCTGTTCGAGCCGGGTGAACGCGCCGACAACCTGTTCCTGATACTGCGCGGCGGTGCCACACTGACCCACCCGGACGGCAGAAAGACCGAGCATACAAGCCCAAGCCTGATCGGCATGGAGGCACTGCACCGCCCCCGCTATGAAAGTGAGGCCTTCATGGCGGAAGGTGAGGTTCTGGTGATTCCGGCCCAGGTCATCCTGGCAGCAGCGCAAGCCTATCCAAGGCTGGCGACCCGCTTGTTCCAGCACCGGGTGGCCGCATGATCCGGGGGACAAAATACAGCCTGCAGGGGCTGCTGCTGACAGCACTGGTCCCCGCCCTGGTAGCGACGACATTGATCGTCGCGATCACCGCCTATCAGGAGATGCGCAGCAGCATCATTGCCGGGTTCAATGCGAAACTGACCGCCGTCGGCACCGTCGTTTCATCCCTGATCGATCCGGCGGAACACGCCGCGCTGCTGGCCGCCGTCCGCGCGGGCGAGCCGGGGGAAGAGATCGAAAACAGCGAACTTTTCCAAAAGACCGTCGCGCCCCTGCGACAGATCAAAAAGCAACTGGGGCTCACCTACCTTTATACTCAGGTCCCGATGGGGGGACTGGATATCATCTATGTTCTGGATGCCAATACGGACGACAACCATTCGCCCCCCGGCACTGTCGACAGTCTGCCGGCAGCGGATGCCGGCAACATCCTGGCCGTGCTGGACACGGGCCGACCGCACATCACGGACATTCAGAAGTGGAAACAATGGGGGTTGATCAAGACCGCGTTCGTACCCCTGCCCGCCACTGACGGCCATTCAGAGGGGATGGTCGGGGCGGATGTCGATATCACCACCATCAATGGGCAGTTGAGGGTGGCGCTCGTCAGTGCGGGGCTGATCGGTGTCTGCGTTCTTCTGGTCAGCCTCGCTGTCGCCGTCCCCGCCGCCCGCCGGATTGCCGACCCCCTTGCCGCCATGAAGCTGGCCGGTTTCCGTCTGGCCGCCGGAGAAACGGCTGTCAGTGTCGTCCCCCACGGGGCCGCAGAATTGCGGGATCTGGCACAGGCCTTCAACAACATGCGGGGGCAGTTGCAGCAGGAAATGGCGCTGGCGGATGCCGCAGAGCGGCGCACGGAATGGGGACGGCGCACCAACGCCCTGCTACGCCTGCTGAATGACCGTCCCCCGGCCCTCACCCATCAGGTCACGCCGGGTGACCCGATGCTGGATGGCGGCATCAGTTTTCCCGATGGTACTCTCGCCTGGCTGACGATGAAGGGTCAGGAACCGCTGCGTGCCCGCATCCGCCATCTTCAGGTGCAGCATCTGGCCGGTGCTGCCGGGTCCCTACAACAGGCGGAAACCATGCTTTCCCCCTTGTTGGGCCATGACCTGCTGTGTCTCTTCCGGGTGGAGGGCCATCGCGTAACCGTGCATAGCCAGATCGGGCTGACGCTGGCGGATGGCACGGTTCTGGCCCCCGGCACCTGCATTCTGCCATTGCTCAGCGAACCGCCCCTGACCGTGGTGGGCGATGGCCGCCGAATGACCTTCGCACCAAGCCACGGAGGTGTCGGATGAGCGCCGTTGACCGGCTGTTCCAGTTGCACATGACCCCGCCATTCGACAGATTGCGCCGGGAGGAATTGGGCGTCATCGCCGGGGTATCCCGTGAAACCCGCTGGCAGCCGGGGGAAATCATCGCCGGCCCAGACCAACCGTTGCGCCACCTGCTGATTATTCGCCAGGGAGCCGTCATGCTGGCGGAACGGCCCCTGCCACCGATCATCGGGGCCTGCGCCCTGCTGTTTGAACAACCGCTGCCGGGGCCGTTGGTGGCCGACCCGACGCAGGGTGCCGCCGGCCTCACCATCAACCGGGGGCATTTTTTCACCATCGTCAATGAATGTCCGGGCTTGCTGATGGCATTCCATGAATGCGCCGGCGATCTGGTGAGCACATGGCCATGACCTTATCATTGCGAACCCGGATCGCCTGGCTGTTTGTACCGCTGTTGCTGCTGCTCTCCGGGTTGGGCGGAGGCCTGCTTCTGCTCGGACATTACAAACAGACCTTATGGGGGCTGGAACAGCAGGCAGGCAGCGTAGCGGTCACGCTTGCCCGGATGATCGGGACAAAGCCCCCGCCGGAACCATCGGTACTGTCGAAGATCACGGAGGCCAATCAGATCACGGCGTTGCGCATGACCGACGCCAAAGGTCTGGAACAGCTTGCAGTGGGCCGGTTCCAGTCGGCACCACCGCCGATCACCGCCGCCGCCCCGGTGGTGGCTTTGCCGGAAACACTGGAAGGCGACCAGCCGGTGCAGGTTTCCATCGCCCTGGAAAAGGGCGGTATCCTTTCACTGGAAATATCGACGGCACGGTCAGCGGCGGAGATAAGGCGCATTCGCTGGATCGCCCTGGGGCTGCTGGCGGTTGGGATTGTCGCCGGTCTGTGCGCCATGCTCGCCGTCGCCGGCCCCATCAGCCGCCGGCTGCGCCTGCTGGAACAGCGCATGGCCCTGCTGCCGCAAGGCAGGCTGGAGGGTGCGCCCGCAATCAGCGGCATTCAGGAAGTAGAGGATCTGGACGAGGCATTGCGCACCATGCACAGCGTGTTGCGCGCCCGCCGTGATCGCACCGACCGCCTCAGCGTCGAAAATGAACAATTCAGAACCGTAAACGACCTGATCGGAACCCTGACGGCGGCCACCCAACCGGATATCGACGGTATTTTGATCGGCCGTCAGGTCGTCTGCCGGCGTATTGGTGACGATGCCGGGCAAATATTGAGACTGATCCAGGTTGGGGAAACCGGCCATCTCCTGTTGGGAAATGTCCAACTGGCCGATCCGCTTGACCGCAGCCTGCGCGCTGGCGCCATCGGCAATCTGATCACAGCACGGCTGTCCCAGGGGGCCAGCGCAGAACAGGCATTGACGGATATCGCCACCGGTAATGACCGTCTGCTGCTGTTGAGCTGGGGCCAAGGTGCTGCGACACGCAAAGTTGAATGGCGGGCGGGCAGGCTCCAGGCCGAGGACTGCGCCGATACCGATATTCTGGGTGTCGGTCTGCTGACCGGCAGCGGCGAACGATTGCTGCGGCAATATATGGAGCGGTTCACGGATGTGGCGCTGGACGCCCGCGCCGCCGACCTGTCAACCATCCTGCGCCGCCGCTGCGTCGGTGCCTATGCCTTGATCACCAATCCCGGATCGACCGGGGGAACGAACCGGGGGCAACCGGACATGAAAGAGATTGCCAGCCTTGATCTCTTCTTGGACAGCAATCTGGACGAAATTCACCGTCTCGCCACTGCTTTCGAAGAATTCTGTGCAAAGAACAACATCCCCGCGCAGCCGCTCTTCCAGTTCAACCTCTGTTTTGATGAGTTACTGAGCAATATCATTCAGCATGGCCTTGGCAACGAAGCCGGCCATAGCATTAAAATTTCCATACGGTTGAGCGATATCATGCTGCAGGTGGAAATTACCGATGACGGGCCCGAATTCGACCCCCTGCAACGCCCCCTTGTTGATATCGACGCCGATATTGATGAACGCGAAATCGGCGGGCTTGGGATACATATGGTCCGTATGGTCATGGATTCCGTGGCTTATCAGCGCCTGGGCGACCGGAATCACTTTCGTTTTGGCCAACAGGTCGCCAATTGGAAAAACAATGTAACGGAGAGCGCGTGATGGTGATGGATGTGTCCACCGAACAGGTTGGAGAAGTCAGCGTCATCACGCTGCGCGGTCGCCTGGATGGTTTGACCTGCGGCGAGTTGGAAACCAAGGCAACCAGCGCGATCGCCACGTTCCCCACCTGTGTCATCGACATGGCCGGTCTGGACTATGTCAGCAGTGCCGGGCTGCGCATCCTGCTGAAAGCAGCGAAGCAAGCGAAAACGCGACAGGTAAAACTGCGGCTGTGCAGCCTGCACCCGAATGTGCAGGAGGTCTTTTCCATCAGCGGCTTCATGACGATCTTCAGCATCTTCGCAAACCGGGACGAGGCAATATCGGCATCCACCTGAGCCGCCGCCCGCCACAAACAGCAGGACCCGCAGCGCGAAGCCAGGCACTCAGGCAGTCACCCAGGAAGTCTCTTGGCAAAGCGCAGGCGGTTATGACCGTCGATACGGGCATAGGTCACGTCATCCATCATGCGTCGCAGCAGATGGATGCCCAGCCCGCCAATCTCCCGCTCATCCAGTTCCGCGTCGATATCCGGCTCCTCACGCGCCAATGGATCGAAGGCGGGCGCGTCGTCCACCACCTCCCCCGTCACCAACGGTCCCTCTAACGCCACACGCACGGTGATGGCGCGGCCCGCCTCCCCGCCCAGCCCATGCTGGATGATGTTGGTCAGGACTTCTTCGAAGCAGATATTGAACTGGAAGGCGAATTGCGGCGGCAGGTCATGGCTGTCGCAGAATTCATCGACCCGATCGGCCAGCGGGGCGATTTCTTGCAACCGGCTGTCCAGGACCAGGACGATTTCCGCCACGACTTCCCCCTATCGCCATGAAAAGGGCGGTAGGCACCGCCCAACCTCCTCAGCTCAGCAGGCCGACCCCGCTGGCGCGGTCCTGCGCGATCTGGAACAGCTTGGTGAAGCCCCCCAAATCGAAGATCTGGAACACATTCTCGTTCATGGAAGACAGGACGAGGCGGCCCTGTGCCGCCTTTGACAGCTTGGCGCATTTCAGCAGCGCGCGCAGGCCGGCGCTGCTGATATAGCCCACCTGCTGGAAGTCGATCAGCAGGCGACCGGAGGCGCGCTGCGCCCTTTCCACCAGGAACCGCTCGACCTCCAGATAATTGTTGCTGTCGATCCGACCGGTCAGCTCGACGATCACAAGTTCGCCATGGATAATTTCGGAGAACATTTTACTGATCCTGGTGAAACAATTCTGTTTAGCGTCAAACTCCCACTATCATGACGCAGGCAGAAGCCGAAGGAAACAGAACAATACCATCATGCCGGCGGCACCTGGGTGATCACATCGCTGAGCAGCCAGTCCAGGCTGCCGGCCATGACCTGGTTCGTGACGGACGCGCTGGCATCGGCTTGCCAGGCGGCCGAAATCGTCAACGCTTTATCCGCACCGGCTGCGGCGCTGCGGCAGAAAATGTCGGCCAGTGCCTGCAATTGCGGCGCTTGCGGGTTGGTGGCGACCGCCTCGCTCTCCACCCGCGCCAGGGTCACCGTCTGCGTCCAGAGCAGGATAAGCGCTTGACCGATGGCGATCAGGGCCGGCTGCTGCACCAGAGCCTCCTTTATGCCGCCGCTGCGAGCGATCAGGTCGCGCACCGACTGGGCGATCCGGGTGGTCAGGGCGGCAGCCGCCTCCAGATGCGCGCGGTTTGCCGGCGACAGGTTGACGGTGGGCGGCACGGGCAACTGAGTTGGCACGGGATCGCCACTCGCCGCAGCGATCAGGGCGGAATTGCCGACATTCAGCTCCATCAGCGCGTTGGTGGTGCCGAAGATGCGCATGACCCGCAGATCGCGATAGAAACGTTCCACCGGATAGGGTTCTACCCCCCGGTTGGCCAGAGAGGTCGCCGTCTCGTACCCGCGCCCGGCAATCAGCGACATGGTGCTGTCGATCGCGCTCCAGGCCGTGTCGCTGCACCAGGGCTTCATCGCCGTCCATTCGGTCCACAGGTCCAGATTACCCGCCACCTGCGACAGGGTCAGCCAGCGCAGCACGCTTTCTTGCGCGAACACCTTGGCCGCCGCATCGGCGATGGTCGCCTGCGTCGCCTGATAGCTGGACAGGGGCTGTTCCATATAGGGACGGTCGCTGAAGCCGCGCGCCCAGGTCAGGCTCAGCTTGGACGCGGCCAGCGTGATGGCGTTGATGAACATGCGGTTGGGCTGCTGGATCTCCATGATCACATTCAGGCCCTGGCCCGGCGCACCCACCATGCGGCTGACCGGCACCTTGTACTTCTTGAATTCCAACACGGAATTGGCCAGTCCCTTCAGACCCATATAGGTCTGTGGGCTGGCCACGCGGAAGCCGCGTTTGCGCGTGTCGATGATGAACAGGGTGATGCCGATCTCCCCCGTCGTCCCCTGTGAGAAGGTCGTGCAGGGGACGACCAGCAGGTTGGCCAGCGGCCCATTGCCGATATAGCATTTGCGACCGGTGATGATGTAATGGCGTCCGTCCTTGGTGGGGACGGCGGTGGTCTGGAAGATCGGGTTCGACGCCCCCTGATATTCCACCGCCGACAGGCCGGAAATCGCCCCTTCTTTCACCATGCGGGCCACTTTTGCCCGCTCGTCGGCGTCCTGAATGTAATCCAGGTAGGAGGGGGCACCCAGATAGTTGTTGACCGAGATGGACATGGCCACTGCCGTGCACCAGCTCGCCGTCACCTCCACCATCCTGGCCATGTTCAGGGGCGATAGCCCGTCGCCGCCATATTGCTTGGCCAGCATCAGCTTTTGCCAGCCCGCCCGGCGGTAAAGCTCCACATAATCCGGGGGCAATTTTCCCCGTGCGTCGATGCGGGTAGGATCGAAATGCGCCTGCATGAACGCGGCCTGTTCCTTCACCATCGCGTCGCCCAGCGCCGCATCGGCGGGGTCCTGCACCGGAAAGGGCACCATCAGGTCCCAGCGGAACAACCCCGCCGCCGCCGACTTCAAGAAGCCCGGTGCCGGGTTGCGCGGCGTGGCCTCCACCAGCAGACGCATGATGGTGGCCGGATCATTGGGAATGGGATGCTTGATTTCGGCTACGGTCATGGCATGTCCTCCGGCGTCGGTGCGACGGGTTGCGGGGAAACTATATTAATAATGGTATTTGCAACAACTTTAACGAATGGATGCTGCAATAAGGTCATATGATTTCCGGGAATACGCAAGACCTGAACACCTCCCAGGGCCAGATCCGACCAGCCCCAATCATCCCGCTTGTCGGCCGATGTGCCGGCGGTGGCGGTACGCAGCAGGGTGATGGCACCGCGCCAGGGCCGGGGATGATAGCCGACCGTGGCCCGTGCATTGCCGGCATAGACCTTGATCATGGGCCACAGCCCCTCCGCCCCGGCACCGCCACGCAGGGTCATGTAGGCGCGCAGATACGGCATCATGTTGCCCAGCACAGTAACGAACAGGAACCGCGCCGCCTCCACCGGGTTGGGTGTCTGGCCCTTGATCTGGGCCGGCGTGTCGATCAGCAGGGTTGACGCCACGGTCCGCCCGCGCCGGTCCAGTTCGCGCGCCAGTTCGAACGCCACCGGGGCCCCAAAGGACCAGCCAGCCACATGCACCGGCCCCTGCGGCCAGACCTGATCGATGGCGTCGGCAAACACCGCCGCCTGTCGCCCCAGATCCGCCAGGGCGGGGCCGCCATCCTGCATGCCGGGCGGCATCAGGGCATAGAAGGGCTGGTCCGGCCCCAGTTCCGCCGCCAGCGGGAAATAGGGAAAGGCCGTGCCCATGATGGGGGTGGCCATGAACAGCGGCGGCCTGGTACCGCCCGGCTGGATGGCCAGCAGGGTGGGCGGCAGGGCAGAAGCCGCCTTGCCCGTGCCGCTATCCAGCAGCAGGGCAAGCCCCCCCAGTGTCGGGGCTGCCAGGAACTGCGTCACGGTGGGTGCCGTACCGAACGCCGTCCGCACCCGTTTCAGCAGGGCCAGCGCCATCAGCGAATTGCCCCCCGACAGGAAGAAATTGGCCTCTGCCCCCGCCGGCGGCGTCCCCAGTACATCCTGCCACAGGGGCGCCAGCCGCTGCTGTGTGCCCGTCAGGCCAACCGCGACCTCCAGATCGTCCACGTGTACCGCCGCCGCCGGCCTTGCATCGCGCACCGGCGGATCAATCCAGTAGCGGCGATGTTCCCAGGCATAGGCGGGCAGCCTTACGCACGACCAGTGTTGCGGCAGCCAGGGTGCCAGCGACACGGGCTGGCCCGCTGTGAACAGCCGTCCCATCGCCTCGGCAAAGGCCAGTGGCGCATCACAATCGCGCCGCAACGTGCCCAGCGCCAGACCCGTGCGGCCGGCTCCGGCCAGGGTGGCGCGCACGGGTGCGGTCAGCACGGGATGCGGGCTGGCCTCCACAAACACGCCATACCCTTGCGCCGACAGGGCCTCCACGGCGTCCTGGAACCGCACCATACCGCGCAGGTTGCGCCACCAGTAATCCACACCCAACTCGCCAGCAGCAACCCAGGTGCCGGTGACGGTGGAAAAGAAGGGGATGACGGGTGCCTGCGGACCGATCCCCGCCAGCGCATCACGCAGCTTCCCTTCCAGCGGGTCCATCTGCGGCCCGTGGGAGGCCACATCCACCTTGACCCAGGCAGTCGAGGCACCGTCCCCGTCCAGCACCGCCGCCAGCCGTTCCAGCGCCGCCCGGTCGCCCGAAAGCACGCAATTGCCGGGACCATTGGCCACAGCCACGGCGACCAGATCGGTGATGCCCTGGGCTGCCAGCACCTGTTCCGCCGCTACCGGTGCCCGGTCCACGGCCAGCATAGCACCCTGGCCCGCCACGGTGCGCAACAGGGCGCTGCGTCGGCAGATGATGCGGGCACCATCCTCCAGGCTTAAACCACCCGACACCACCGCCGCCGCCACCTCTCCCATCGAATGGCCGATGACGGCATCGGGCACCACCCCCTTGCTCCGCCACAAGGCGGCCAGCGCCACCTGCATGGCGAACAGGGCCGGCTGCACCACGTCGATCCGATCCAGGGCGGCATCCGGCCCCTCCCCACGCAGGGTGGCCGTCAGGTCCCAGTCGATCCAGGGTGCCATAGCCCGCGCACAGGCCAGAACAGCGTCGCGGAACACCGGCTCCGCCGCCATCAGGTCACGCCCCATGCCGGGCCATTGCGATCCCTGGCCGGGGAAGATGAACACGCTGCGCCGCGCCGATCCCAACCTTTCCGCCTGCAGGTCCGCGTCGCCCACCACATTGGGGGCCGCCGCCTCCAATGAAGCCGCCAGTTCCGCCCGATTGCGCCCGGCCACGGCCAGCCGCCAGGGCAGCAGGGCGCGGCGGTGAAAGGCCGTGCCGCAGAGATCGGCCAGGCCGGCACCCGTCCCCCGCAGGAATTCCGCATAGCGCCCGGCCAGCCCCGCCAGTGCCGCCGGCGACTTCGCCGACAGCAGCAGCAACCCCGGCCCCGGCCAGCCGTCACCCGTCGGTACCGGCCCCTGCGGTGGCTGCCCCAGCACCAGATGGGCGTTGGTGCCGCCAATGCCAAACGCGCTAACCCCTGCCAGCCGCCGTGGGCCGAGATCAGGCCAGTCCTGCCGCCGGTCAGCCAGGATGAAGGGCGTACGCTCCAGCCCCAGGGCCGGGTTGGGCTGCCCGGCATGCAGGGTCGGCGGGATCACGCCCTCACGCACCGCCAGCGCCGCCTTGATCAGCCCGGCCACACCAGCCGCCGTATCCAGATGACCTACCGCCGATTTGATGGTGCCCAGCCGGCAATAGCCCACGGCCTTGGTGGCGCGCCGGAACGCATCGGTCAGGGCCGCCACCTCAATCGGGTCGCCCAGGGGGGTGCCCGTGCCATGCGCCTCGACATAGCCGATCTGGCCCGCATCGACGCCCGCCACCTCCTGCGCCAGCGCCACGACGCGGGCCTGTCCGCGGACACCGGGGGCCGTAAAGCCGGCCTTGGCCGCCCCGTCATTATTGACCGCCGTGCCCAGGATCACCGCGTCGATCAGGTCGCCATCGGCCACGGCGTCGGCCAGCCGCTTCAGCACCACGGCAGCACTGCCGCTGCCGAACACGGTCCCGGCGGCATCGGCGGCAAAGGCCCGGCAATGCCCGTCGGGCGACAGGATCATGCCCTCCTGATGCAGATATCCGGCCCCCTGCGGCACGGTGATGGTCGATCCGCCGGCCAGGGCCACGTCGCATTCATAGGCCAGCAACGCCTGACAGGCCATGTGGACGGCGACCAGCGAGGTGGAACAGGCCGTCTGCACCGTGATGGCCGGTCCGGTCAGATCCAGCTTGTAGGCCACCCGCGTGGCCAGGAAATCCTTGTCATTGCCGATGATGGTGGCGAAATCGGCAGCCGTATCCTCGCTGACCGCCCCCACCCCCCGGAACAGGTTGTGCAGCAGATAGGTGGGCACGCCGCAGCCGGCATAGATGCCGATGGGACCGGCGGCGCGCGCCGGATCAATGCCGGCCTGTTCCAGCGCCTCCCACGCCACCTCCAGGAACACACGCTGCTGCGGGTCCAGCCGGGCCGCCTCCAGCGCGCTGTAGCCGAAAAAGCCAGCATCGAACCGGTCATGGCCATCCAGCAACCCCTGACGCGGCACGAAACCCGGATCACGGCGCACAGGGTCGGGCACACTGGCAGCGCGCAGCTGTTCGTCGGTCAGGGTCGATATCCCCTCCACCCCGTCCAGCAGGTTACGCCACAGCGCCTCCACGCTGCCGGCACCGGGGAAGCGACCGGCCATGCCAATGATGGCAATGCCGTCGGGGATGATGGCAATGCCATCGGGCGGGGTGTCGGCGATGCCGTCGGGCTGCTCGCTCATATCGTCTCTCCTGCCAAGGGCCGGCGGCGGCGGGCCTGTGCCGCGCGGCGCAGGCCGGCACGGTCACGCGCATCATCCCCCTCATCCGTGTCCCCGCCCGCCAGCATCCCGGCCAGACCGGCGATGGTGGGCAGGCGGAACAGGTCGGTCATGGCAATGCCACCAGCCGGCAGCAGATCGGCCAGATCGGCGTTCAGCCGGGCCTGCAATGTGGCCAGCAGCAATGAATGGCCGCCCAGATCAAAGAAATTCTCGTTCACGCCCACGCTGTCCCGTCCCAGCACATCGCGCCACAGGGCAGCCAGCCGTTCCTCCACGCCCGTGCGCGGTGTCAGGCTGGCCGCAGCCGGTGCGGCGGCGGGGTCAGGCAGGGCCTTGCGGTCAACCTTGCCATTGGGCGTGCGCGGCAAACCGGCCAGGAAGGTCCAGGCCGATGGCAGCATATAGGGCGGCAATCGCGCCGCCAGATGGGTCCGCAGCGCCTCCGTAGCCGGTGCCGGCCCGCGCGGCACGATCCAGGCGACCAGCCGCCCCTCCCCATCGGCACCGGGACGGATGGCGGCCACCGCCTCTGCCACCGCCGGATGGGTGGCCAGCACCGCCTCGATCTCTTCCAGCTCGATCCGGAAGCCGCGCAGTTTCACCTGATGGTCAGCCCGGCCCTGGAACAGCAGCACGCCGTCACCGCGCCAGCGGGCCAGATCACCGGTGCGATAGACCCGCCCGCCCGGCACGAACGGATCGTCCCCGAACCGCTCCGCCGTCAGGTCGGGCCGGTTGTGATAGAACAGGGCCACCCCCTCACCGCCGATCAGCAACTCCCCCGTCACCCCCACGGGCACGGGCCGGTCGGCAGCATCGACGATATAGACGCGCGTATTGCCGATGGGCCGACCGATGGGCACGGGGCCGGCGCCGCGTTCAACCTTGTGCGCCGTGGACCAGATGGTCGTCTCCGTCGGGCCGAACATGTTCCACAGGATGCAGCCCGCCCCCTCGGGCAGCAGCCTGTCGGCCAGATCGCGGGGCAGCGCCTCCCCCCCCACCAGCATGCTCAGGCCGGGGGCAGGCCGCCATCCCGCCGCCAGCAGCAGGCGCCAGCCGGCGGGTGTCATCTGCATGAAGCTGGGTCGGGCAGCCGCCAGCCGCTGCGCCAGCTTCACCCCATCGCGCCCCTCCTCCGCCGTTGCCAGTTCCACCGTCCCGCCCACGGATAGGGGCAAAAACAGCTCCAGCCCGGCAATATCAAAGGACAGGGTCGTGACGGCCAGCAGCCGGTCAGCGGGACCGACGCCCAGCAAGCCACGCATCACCACCAGGAAGTTGCCCAGATTATGGTGACTGACCACCACCCCCTTGGGCCGGCCCGTGGTGCCGGACGTGTAGAGAATGTAAGCGGGGGCCGACCTGTCCGGGGCCAGGACCGGCGGGGCCGCATCGCTATGGCTTGGCAATTCCGCCAGCCGGCAGCCGCTATCCGCCAGCACGGGTGCCGTGCCCGCATCCACCAGCACCAGGGCGCAACCGGCATCGCCCACGATAAAGCACAGCCGGTCAGTCGGATGTGCCGGGTCCAGCGGCACATAGGCCGCCCCCGCCCGCCAGACGGCAATCAAGGCGGCTACCATATCCGGCGTGCGATCCAGGCAGATGCCGACCCTGTCGCCCGGACAGATCCCCTGGCCCGCCAGCCAGCCGGCCAGGGCACCCGACCGTACCCATAGGCCGGCATGGGTCAGCACAAACGCACCCTGGGTCACCGCCGGCGCATCAGATCGTTCATGCGCCCGCAGCAGCGCCAATGGATGCGGCACGGGTTCCGCCAGCGCCGTGTCGTTCCAGGTACGGGTCAGTAGGGCCAGACCGGCCGCGTCCAGCAGGGGCAGGTCGGCCACGGGCCGGTCGGGATCGGCCAATGCCGCCGACAGCAGGGTCAGCAGATGGCCGCGCAGCCGGTCGATGCTGTCGGCATCGAACAGGTCGCTGTCATACTTGATCTCCGCCGACAGTCCCTCCCCCTCTGGCCGAAACTCGAATGCCAGATCAAGCTGCGATCCCTGCAGGTCGATATCCAGCGCCCGGAACCCGGTACCGTCGCCGGTATGAGCCATCTGGTTCTGCAAAACCACCATGGCCTGGAAGATGGGTGGGCGGCTGGGATCGCGCGCCACGGCCAGTTCCTCCAGCAATAGCGGGAACGGATAGGCGCTATGGCCCAATGAAGCCGCCGCATCCGCTGCCGTGCGCAACAGCAGGGTGGCGAAGCTGGGCCGGTCGGTAAAGCCCGCACGCAGCACCATAGGATTGATGAAATCGCCGATGGTGGCAGCGAAGCCTTCATCCTCCCGCCCCGCTGTCGGCGTTCCCAGCAACACCTCTGCGGCCCCGGTCCACCGGTGCAGCAGGGCCTGGCACGCCGCCGCCAGCAGTGCGAACAGGGTCACACCCCGGTCCCGTGCAACCCCGCGTACAGCCGCACTCAGGCCCGCCCCCAGGGCGAAGCGCAACGACGCACCCCGGAAACCCTGCACGGCAGGGCGCGGCCGGTCAGTGGCCAAGTCCAGCACGGGCAGCGGCCCGGCCAGCCTTTCCCGCCAATAGGCCCGCGCCGCGACACCCGCCGGCCCCGCCAGCCAGGCCCGCTGCGCCGCCGTGAAATCGGCATAGCGCCGGGCCGGGGCCGGCGGCAGGGGCGATCCTGTCAGTTGATGGGCCAGACAGGCGCGCAGGTCACGGGCCAGCAGGGCCAGGGACCAGAAATCGATGGTGATATGATGCAGCGCCAGAAACAGCACAAACCGCCCGCCGCCCCGGTCGAACAGCACCGCCCGCCAGCCCAGCCCGCGTTCCAGATCGAAGGGCTGCGCATAGGCCGCCGCGATGGCCGCGCGCAGCCGATCCTCGCCCCAGCCCTGGGCATCCACCTGCCGGATCTCCAGCGCCATGCCGGGGGCCGGTTCCTGCACCGGTTGCCCGTCGATCAGGGGAAAGTAGGCATCCAGCACATCATGCCGGCGGCGCAGCAGACCCAGGGCGGCCTCCAGCGGGCCGGCATCGGGCAGACCGTCGATCTCCAAAGCGAAAGGCAGTGTGTAGGCGGCACTGTCCGGTGCCATGCGCGACAGCAACCACATGGAGCGCTGATTATAGGAAAGCAGCGACCGGGTGGGTGCCGTCGCCTGCTGCTGCAGCAAGCGCAGCATCAACAGGGCGCGTTTGGCCGGCGACAGGGCGGACAGGTCAACCCCTGGTGCCAGGCCCACCCCTTCCTGCGATGCGCCGGACAGGCGGGCGACAAGTTTATCCATCAATGCCTCAGCTTCGACCGCCCCCAGCAACGGGTCAGGGCGGGTAAGGGTCAGACCCAGGCTGCCATCGCCACCGGTGACGGCAGCCAGCACCAGTTGCGTGGCCGGCGGCACCACGGCGAAATCCAGCGCTGACGCTCCCGGCACCGCCACCCGACCCAGATTGGTCAGGCCCAGCCGGTCCGGCGTGAAACGACCGATATCGGCGGTGGCCGCCGTCAGCAGGCCGGGTTCGGCCAGCCGCGACAGGGCGGCAAGATGGGCGGGCAACAGCCGCTCCGGCACCGCGCGGTCGCGCACCACCGCCGCAACCTCCCGCGCCAGGGCCCAGAAGGGGGTGTCAGGGCCGGCGGCATGGGCCGTCGTCACCTCTGCCACGACCAGGGTAAAATCTGGCCCGCCGCCCAATGCTGCCTGTACCGAAACGGGGCTGGTCAGGCTGAACCCGCCGGCCCGGCCCGTGGCCGGCAGCAGGGCCGCCGCCAGCGCGCCCTGCAGGCTGGCCCCCTCCCGCCGCGCCCGTTGGGCCAGGGCATCAACCAATCCCGCTTCCAACCGGCGATGGCTCAGCCGTGGCTGCCAGCCGGCCTGCGTCAGCGTCACGGGCGGCAGGCTGGCATTGGGTGCCGGCAGCCCGGCGAAGGCGGCGGCGCGCGCTTCATAGGCAGGCGGGAATGCCCGCACCGCCTCCGCCTGTCCCAGCAGTGCCGCCAGCAGCCGCATCCCGGCATGGGCATCGCCCAGCGCATGATGGAAGCAGACCAGCAGGTCAGCGCCACCACCGGCATCACGCAACAGGGTCACCCGCCATAGCGGGCCGCCATCCCGCCGGAACGGCGTCGCCAGTTCCGTCTCCGCCACCGCCAGCCAGCCGGCCCCGTCACGGACAGCTAGGCCAGCCGGCCCGGTATCCGCATGCCAAAAGGGCACCCCGCCGGCCCCGATGCGGGCGCGCAGCAGCGGATGCGCCGCCTGGGCTGCCGCCATCGCCACCGCCAGCCGGTCGGGGTCGATGCAAGCGTCCAGCCGGGCGCGGACCACGACATGCATGGGCTGGAACCCGTCCAGCGCCAGGAACAGCTGTTCCAGCAGGCCCGCCGCGCGCCCCGTCATGCCACACCCCCGGCAGCGGCTTCAGCGGCCAACAGTGCCTCCACCTCTTCTTCCGACAGATTGTCGATATCGGCCATCAGCCGGGCAAGGTCGCCATCTGTCAGGGCAGGTTGCGGCGGCGGAGCAGCCGACAGCCCGTCTGCCACCGCCGCCGCCAGGGTCGCAACACTGCCCCCGGCCAGGGATGCCGCCAGCGGCAGGGAGACGCCGAAGCTTTTCTCCACATGCCGGTGCAATTCAATCGCCGTGAAACTGTCCAGCCCCTGGCGCAACAGCGACAGGGCGGGGTCCAGCAATGCCGGGGCGATCGACAGCACCCGTGCCGCCAGGGTCACCATGGCGGCCTGGATCGCCGGCAACCGGTCCGGGGCAGGCAGCGCCATCACCTCCGACCGCAGGTCGCGCGACGCTGATGGCGCAACCGGCCCATCGCCCTGCACCAGATCGGCGATCAGCGGTGCCGATGCCGATCCGGCGCGCAGACCCCGGAACCGCTGCCAATCAACCGGCAGCGGCACCACCACGGGCACGTCCAGGCCCAGCGCGCTGTCCAGCACCGCCATGACCTGTTCCGGGTCCAACGGGTCCAGGCCGATATCCGCATCCCCGCCACCCGCCGCCAGACCGGGGCCGGCCAGCACAGGCCAGACCATTGACAGGGCCGGCTGGCCGCGCCCCCGCCGCATCTGCGCCAGCGCATCCAGCCCGGCATTGGCCGCCGCATAGACCGCCTGCCCCGGCGCGCCCAGCAACCCCGCCAGGGAACTGTTCAGCACGAACAGATCCAGCGGATCAGCTTGCGTCAACCGGTCCAGCAGCAGCGCGCCTTCCAGCTTGGCCGACAGCACGCTGGCGATGCGCGCCGGTGTCTGCGCGGCCAGGATGCCGTCATCCAGCATACCCGCCGCATGGATGACGCCGCGCAGGGGCGGCAGCGTCCGGCGCAGATCATCCAATAAGGTCGTCATGGCCCCGGCATCTGCGCAATCGGCCGCCCGCCAACTGACACGGGCGTCGGTCCCGCCCGCCGGATCCGGTCGCCGCGACAGCAGCACGACATGCCCGGCACCACGCGCCAGCAGCCAGCGGCACAGCGTCCGGCCCAGCCCGCCCGTACCGCCCGTCACCAGATAGGTGCCATCGCCACGCAGACGCACGACCGTGCCCGCCCCCTGGACCGGGACCAGACGCTGCCGCTCGACGGCACCACCCTGAAGCCGGAATTCCTGCATGCCGGGCCGCGCCAGCAGGGCGGTGATGGTAGCCGCATCCGTATCATTTCCCGCCAGCAGGCGATGGCCCGCCCGATCCGGATATTCCAGCGCAAAGCCGCGATGCAAACCCCAGAGCGCGCCGGCCACAGGCGATGAATGCGTCACCAGCAGATGCACCCGGCCCGCCGCACCGGTCAGCAGGGCCGTGGCCTCTGCCACCACCGCCACCCCATCGCCGGTGCCATCGGCGACCAGGACCAGATCGGCACCGCCCGGCACATCCGGCGCTGACAGCGCGTCGGCCAGCCCCGCTGCCCCCGGCCCCAGCGCCTGGGCGCGCAAGGGTACGGCACCCACACTGCCCTCGTCATCCTGCACCCAGCCCGGCACATAAAGCGGCACCGGCTTCGGTGCCAGGGCAGGCAGCAGGGGGGCGTTGCCGCTACCCTCATGCCAGAAGCGCCGCCGCTGCCAGGGATATGTCGGCAGGTCCAGGACGCGCCCGGCCGGGGAGAGACGGTCCCAGCGGATATTGTCCAGACCCGCCTGATAGAGCCAGCCCAGCGCCGTCAGGGCCGCGACGTGATCATCCGCCCCCCGTCGCAGACAGGGCACCACCAGCACTTCCGCCCCCCGCACCAGGGCCGTGCGGGCGATGGCCGGTGACAGGGCCGGATGCGCACCGATTTCCAGGAAGATGGGTGTCGCGCCCGCCGACAGCAGGGGCACCACCGCCCCCTGGAAATCCACCCGCGCGCGCAGATTGCGCGCCCAATAGTCGGCGTCGGGTGCCTGGGTCAGGGGCGTGGCAGTGACGGTGGAGATCATGGGCAGGCGCGGCGCTTCGGCCTCCAGCCCGGCCAGCGCATTGCGCAGGGCGGCAGCCGGCTGCGCCATCAGGGGGCCATGGAAGGCGATGGGAACGGAAAGCCGTGTGACCCGGATGCCCTGGCCCGTCAGGTCGGCCACCAGCCGGTCGATGGCCACCCCATCGCCGGAAACGGCCACACTGTCCGGCCCGTTGAGGGCGGCGATGGCGATATCCAGCCCCAGCCGGTCGATGGCGGCCTTGGCGGCCCCCTCATCCAGGGACAATGCCGCCGTGGCACCTGCCGCTTGTTGTGACAGCCGGGTGCGGGCCACGACAATGCGCGCCGCCGCCGCCAGGGTGATGCAGCTTGCGGCATAGGCCGCCGCCACCTCGCCCAGGCTGTGGCCGATCACACTCTCCGGCTCCACCCCCCAATGGCGGACCAGGGCCAGCAGAGCGACCTGCAGCGCGAACAGGCCGCAGGCCGCGTCCATCACATCCTCCACGGGCACGGCTACCCCGTCCGACCGCGTCAGCAGCAGGCTGGCCACGCTGGGTCCCCCGGCTGCGACGATGGCGGCATCGGCTGCGTCCAGGGCAGCCCGGAAGGCGGGTTCCCGTACCCCCAGCGCCGCCGCCGCCCCGCGCCACAGATTGCCCTGGCCGGAAAAGACGAAGACCAGTTTCCCACTGGCCGGTTCCGCGACCGGTGCTTCGGCCAAGGCCGCCGCCAGCCCCGCCGCATCGGACCCGACCACGGCCAACCGGCGGCGGTGATGATCCCGGCGGCGCGCGGCGGTATAGGCCACGTCCCCGGCGCAAGGGTTGTTGCGCACCAGCCAGTCCCGCATGTGCAGCGACAGATCGCTCAGCGCCGCCGGGCTGCGTGCCGACAAAGGCAGCAGCACGGGACCGTCAACGGTCGCCATCGGCGGGACGTCCGGGGCCGGGGCCAGCACGACATGGGCATTGGTGCCCGACCAGCCGAAGGAACTGACCCCGGCCAGCCGCGCCGCCCCCGTCCAGGGCGTGGGCACGACCGGCACCTGGAACCGCGTGGCGGCAAACGGGATTTCCGGGTTTGGTGCCTGGAAATGCAGGTTGGGCGGCACCATGCCGCGTTCCATAGCCAGCACCGCCTTGGCCAGCCCGGCAATGCCGGCCGCCCCCTCCAGATGCCCGAAATTCGATTTCACAGCGCCCAGCAGGCAGGGGCCGGCAGCGGTCGGGGGCCCCAGCACCTCCGCCAGCGCCTCCACCTCAATCGGATCACCCAGGCGGGTGCCCGTTCCGTGCGTCTCCACATAGGTGATGTCCGCGCCTAGCCGCCCGGCCATGGACAGGGCACGGGCGATCACTGCCTTCTGCGCCTGCGCATTGGGGGCGGTCAGGCCCAGGCTGGCACCGTCCTGGTTGGCGGCGGAACCCAGGATGACGGCCCGCACCGGGTCGCCATCGCGCAGCGCATCCGCCAGCCGCTTCAGCACCACCATGCCGCCGCCTTCGCCGGAGATGACGCCATCGGCACGGGCATCGAAGCTCTTGCAACGGTAATCGCCGGGCCAGTCGCCCATGCGCGCCGTGGCCGTGGGGAACAAGGGCAGCAGACGCAGATTGACCCCGCCCGCCAGCGCCAGCGACACCTCGCCCGTGCGCAGCGCCTGACAGGCCAGATGCACCGAAACCAGACCGGAGGAACAGGCCGTATCCACCGCCATGGCCGGCCCGCGCAGATCCCAGAGATAGGCGATGCGACCGGCGGCGACATTATGCGCCGTGCCCGTGGCGCTGTGCGGTGTCACGCTGGCCGGGTCGGCGGCCTGCAAAAAGAAATAGTCGCTGGACTGGCTGTGGACGCCGACATAGACGCCGGTATCGCTGCCGGCCAGGGTCGATGGCGGGATGCCGGCATGTTCCAGCGCCTCATAGGCGACTTCCAGCAGCAGACGCTGCTGGGGGTCGATATCGGCTGCTTCCCGCGGCGAAATGCCGAAGAATTCGGGATCGAAACCATCGACCGCCGGCAGGAATCCACCATAAACCCGCCTTTGTTCCGCATCCGAAACGCCCAGGGCGCGGAAAAACGCCGTCTGGTCCCAGCGGCCAGGCGGCAGTTCCACGATCCCGTCCACCCCGTCCAGCAGCATGCGCCAATAGGCGTCCGGCCCATCGGCCCCGCCGGGAAAGCGGCAGCCCAGGCCGATCACGGCCACAGGGGGCACGGCCTTCGCGGCTGCCTGTGCCGCCTTCAGGCTGCGGATCTGGCGCAGCGCGTCGGCCAGCAGCTTCTGGTAATCGGGGCCCGGATCAATACTCATGGGCGGGCACTCTCCACGAAATCCTGTTCCAGTTCAGCGGCCAGCAGCCGGGCCAGTTCCGCCGTCGACAGATCGTCGAAATCTTCAACCGGGGCCGGTGGCGCTGCTGCTACCGCAACCACGGCAAGCACCGGATCGGTCTCCAGCAGTCCGGCCAGATGATCGGCCAGTGCGCCCGGATTGGGGTGCCGCCACAGCAGCGTGGCCGACAGGGCCAGACCGTAATCGCGCTGCAACCGGTTGCGCACGCCCATGGCCATCAGGCTGTCAATGCCCAGCCCGGCCAGCGGCGTGCGGGCATCAATGCCCGCCGCATCCCGTCCCGTGACCGCCGCGACATGGGCGATGACGGAGCGCACCAGCGCCGCCCGCCGCGCCGGGCCGGGCGGCGGCAAGGTGTCGCGTGCCGCCCCCTCCGTTGCCGCAGGGCCGCTGCCGGCCAGCAGGTCCGTGAACAGCGGATCGGTCGCCACCTGCGGATAGGCCTCGCGCCAGCGCGGCACATCCAGCGGCAATACAGTCAGCGCCGCCGGCAGGCTGCCCCCTGGCCGGGCCAGCAGCCGGCGCAGGATCATGCCGCCGCGCGCCGGATCAATACCGCCGATCCCCTGTGCCGCCAGCCGTTGCCCGCGTTCCGCCTTTGCCGCCGCCAGCCCTACCTGTGTCCAGGCCGACCAGCCGATCGACAGGGCCGGCACGCCCTGCCCCCGCTGCCAGGCGGCCAGCGCATCCAGAAAGGCATTGGCCGCCGCGTAATTGCCCTGTGCCGGCCCGCCGAACAGGGCGGCGGTGGAGGACATGTGGATCATGAAATCCAGCCCCGTCCCCGCCAGCGCCCGGTGCAGGGCCCAGGCCCCCGCCAGCTTCGGCGCCAGAACCCCGTCCAGCCGGTGAGGGTCCATGGAAGAGAGCGGCACATCGTCCAGCGTACCGGCAGCATGGATGACGCCGCGGATGGGGTGTGCGGCCACCAGGGCCGAAACGGACGCCAGGTCCGTCACGTCCAACAGCGTCTCATGCACCACCACGCCGCGCGCCCGCAGGGCGGCGATGCGCCGGGCCGCCTGTGGATCGGGTGCGCGCCGACCAGCCAGGACCAGACAGCCACACCCGGCATCGGCCAACGCTTCGGCCAGGACCAGCCCGATGCCGCCGAACCCGCCGGTGACCAGCACCGCGCCATTGATATCGCCTGAGAGCGGTGCCTGATGCGCCAGGATGGCGGCATCGTCGCGGTCCAGGGGCTGAAGGCGGGCACCGAAGGCCCGGCTTCCCGCCAACCGTATCTGCCGTTCCGGTCCGTCTGCCAACAGCCAGGCGGCCAGGGCCTCGGCATCGACCCTGCCATCCAGTTCGATGAAACCCGGCCGGTGGCCCGGTATTTCCTGCATCGCTGTGCGGGTCAGGCCCGCCATGGCGGCGTGCAGGGGGCCGGCCGGGAACAGGGTCCACAGGCGCGCGCCGTGCCCTTCCGCACCGGCAAGGGCACGACACAGGCCGGCAAACGACCCCACGCCCGCCGCCTGTGCGGCCATCAGGCTGGCGGGCGACAGGTCATTCATATCGGTCGGTGCCGCCAGGGCGGTCAGGTGCACGATGCCGGCCACGCCGGTCAGGTCCGCACCCACCCCATCCGCCTGTTGCCTGACGCTGCAGCCGGCACGCGCCAGGGCAGCGGCCAAGGTGTGCACGACATCACCAACCCCGATCAGCAGCCAGGTCCCCAGCCGTTGGGCCGCACCGGGCATGGGCAGGGGTTGCCAGTCCAGCCGGTAAAGCCAATTGGCCAGTTCCGCATCGGCCCCGCCATCCAGCCGCTGGAACCGCACCCCCTCCAGCGCCACGAGCACCCGACCGTTATCGTCCAGCAGGGTCACGTCGCCCACCGGATCACCCCCGCCCGGGCGGGCCAACGCGTGAACCCAGGCGGCATCCGTCATGGTACCGGACGCGGACAAGCTGTCCACGGCGACGGGCACATGCGGTGCCCCGTCCTCCTTGCCGTGCAGTGCCGCCAGGGCCAGGGCCTGCAACCCGCCATCCAGCAAAGCCGGATGGATGCGGTGCCCCCGCCCGGCGGCAATGGCAGGCAGGGGTGACAGGCGGGCCAGCACCTCCCCCGCCCCCATCCGGATATCGGACAGCACGCGGAAGCCGGGGCCCAATTCCACCCCCGTCCTCGCCGCCGCCGCGTAATAATCACCAGCATCCAGCAGCACGGGGCAGCGGGCCATGATCGGTGCCAGCGCCCGGTCGGGCCGGATCGGTGCCGGCGATGCTGACAACCGGGCCTGCGCATGTAAGATCCAGCCGCCATCACCCTTGGCATGGATGGACAGATGCCCGCCGCCATCGGCGTCCCGTCGCACAATGCTGTGCAAAGGCACGGCCCCGTCACCCGGCACCAGCAGCAGGCGCTTCAGCGCGATATCGGCCACAGTGCCACCGTCGGCTGCGGCCAACGCCATATCAAGATAGGCGGTGCCCGGCAGCACCATGGCCCCGCCCACCCTATGCTCTGCCAGCCAGGGCAGCGCCCGCACCGACAGGCTGCCATGCCAAGCGCTGTCCGGTCCCGGCTGATCCACCGCCCCGCCCAGCAGCGCATGGCCCGCCTTGCCCAGGGGTACGCCGCCAGCCCGTTCAGCCGCCGCCAGCCAATGGCGGGTCCGCATCCAGGGATGGGTCGGCAGGTCGGACACCACAGGATGCCGACCCTGCAGCGCTGCCCAGTCCGGCTCCGCCCCCCAGGCTGCCAGCCGGCCCAGCGTGGCCAGCAGATGGGAGATCTCCCCCTCCCCCCGGCGCAGGGTGCCGGTCAGGCGCACAGGATAGTCCAGCCCCGCCAGCCCTTCCTCCAGCCCCGGCACCAGCACGGGGTGCGGGCTGACCTCCAGAAAGATCGTCGGCGCATCGGTCGCCAGCCGTTGCACCACAGGCCACAGCCGCACCGGTCGGCGCAGATTATCGGCCCAATAGCCGGCATCCAGCCGTTCACCCGCAATCACGTCGCCCGTCACCGTGGAATACAGGGGAATGGTGCCGTCTTCCGGTCGGATACCGGTCAGCGCATCGGCCAGCTGCCCCAGCACCGGGTCCATCTGCGCACTGTGGGAGGCGTAATCCACCTTCACCTGCCGGGCAAAGATGCCGGCTGCATCCAGCGACGCCACCAGTGCCGCCACGGCATCAGCCCGGCCCGCCACCAGCACGCTGCGCGGGCCGTTGATGGCAGCCAGGGACAGGGCGTCGCCATGCGGGCGGAGGACCGCCAATGCCTGTTCCTCCCCCATCTCCAGCACGGCCATGGCCCCGCCCGCCGCCCGTTCCATCACCAGGCGGGACCGGGTGCAGATGATCCGGGCCCCATCCGTCAGGCTGAGGACACCCGCCGTGCAAGCCGCCGCCACCTCCCCCATCGAATGGCCGATGACAGCATCGACATGCAGGCCCCAGGCCAGGAACTGCCGGGCCAGCGCCAGTTGCAGGGCGAACAGGGCCGGTTGTATCCGGTCAGCCGGCGATGCATCGAATGATGCAGCATCCAACGCCAGCACATCGGACAGACGCCAGGAAACATGCGGGGCAAAGGCCGCCTCGCACGCCGCCAGGGTCTCGCGCACCACGGGCAGCACCGCCGCCAGTTCCCGGCCCATGCCAGCATATTGTGATCCCTGGCCGGGGAAGATCATCACCAGCCGCGCGCCATCCTCCGCCTTCACAGGCTCCGGCACCGCCGACAGTGCGACTGACAGGTCCGCGACCGTGCGGCCGGTGACGGCCAGCCGCCAGGGATGGTGGCTGCGGCGCTGGGCCTGGGTGGCGGCGATGGCATGGGCATCGCGTGCCGGACTTTCCGCCCGCAGCCAGTCCCGCCAGAACCCAATACTCTCATCCAGCGCCGCCCGGCTTTGCGCAGACAGCAGCAGCAGGGCCGGCAGGTCGGGCGTGGCCTCGACCGGTGGCGGTACCATGCCCTGTTCCAGCACCATATGGGCGTTGGAACCGCTGAAGCCGAAGGCGCTGATCGCGGCGAAGCGGTTTCCCTGGTGCGGCCAGGGGGTCAGCGCGGTGGGCACGGTCAACGCCCCATCCGCCCAGTCGATATGCGGGTTGGGCCGGTTGAAATGCAGGTTGGGCGGCACCTGCGCCCTTTGCAGGCACAGCACGGCCTTGATCAGCCCGCCGATTCCGGCTGCGGATTCCATATGACCCAGGTTGGACTTCACGGCCCCCAGCAGCAGCGGCCCCGCCCCATCCGGGCGATAGGCGCGGGCCAGCGCCCCCGTTTCGATCGGGTCGCCCAACGGCGTGCCCGTGCCATGGCATTCGACATAGGCAACCTCACCCGCCGCCACACCTGACACCGCCAGCGCGCGACGGATCACGGCTTCCTGCGCGCGGCCATTGGGGGCGGTCAGGCCGTTGCTGCGGCCATCCTGGTTGATGGCGCTGCCGCGGATCAGGGCCAGGACCGGGTCGCCATCAGCCAGCGCCCTGGACAGGGTCTTCAGCACCACCATGCCGCAACCCTCGCTGCGGACATAGCCATCGGCGGCGGCATCAAAGCTCTTGCAGCGCCCGTCCGCCGCCATAGCCCCCAGCTTGGAGAAATAGATGGCACCGTCGGGCGACAGGATGATGTTGACGCCACCCGCCAGCGCCATGTCGCTCTCCCCCGCCCGAAGGCTCTGGCAGGCCAGATGCACGGCAGTCAGCGAGGCGGAACAGGCGGTATCCACCGCCAACGCCGGCCCGTTCAGGCCCAGCAGATAGGAGAGCCGACCGGCCGCCACGCTGGCATTGTTGCCGGTGCCGAAATAGGGATCGATGCGCAACCGGTCCTTGCGCGTTTCCCCATATTCCAGGGTGGCGATACCGAGGAAAAGGCCGGTGGCAGAGCCGGCAAGGCTGCGCGGCGGCTGACCGGCGCGTTCCAGCGCCTCCCACGCCACCTCCAGCACCAGCCGCTGCTGCGGGTCCAGGCTGTCGGCCTCACGCGGGGCGATACCGAAAAAGGCGGGGTCGAACCCGTCAATGTCCGACAGGAAACCGCCCCAGCGGCTGGTGGTCTTTCCCGGTGCGTCCGGATCGGGATCATAGACCTCGCCCAGGTCCCAGCGCTCCGGCGGTACCTCCGTGATGGCGTCGGTGCCGGCGGCCAGCAGGTCCCAGAAGGCGTCGGGACTGTCCACCCCGCCGGGGAAGCGGCAGCCCATGCCGATGATGGCGATGGGCTCCGCATTCAGCACCTCGATCCCGCCGGCGCGGTCACGCAGCGTGCGCACCGTCAGGGCCAGCTTGGCAGGCGGCAGGCCCGCGATCCTGTCCAGCGCCGACATCAGGTACCCCCCAGCGCGCGCATCACATCATCATCCGAGAGATCGGCCAGGGCCCCCAGCACATCGTCGATATCGTTGGCCACCGCCGCCACCGGGACGGCGGCGGGGATCGCTTCTGCCACGCCGAACAGTTCGGTGTCCAGGAAGGCGACGATGTCGGCCACAGTCGGATGATCAAAGACCAGCACAGCCGGCAAGGTGGCCGACAGCGCCCGTCCCAGGCCCCCGCGCAAATCCACGGCGGCCAGACTGTCCAGCCCCAGTTCACGCAGCGGTCGGCGCGGATCGGGCCGTTCCCCCGGCCCCAGGCCCAGCACGGATGCCGCCTGCCGTGCCACCAGATCGGCCAGTTCCCGCCGCCGCCGGTCCGGTGCCAGGGTCGACAGTTCCGCCCACCGGCTGTCTTCCGCCGGGCGTTTAGGCAGCAGGTCGGCGAACAGGGCGGGACCATCGGCCATCGCCATCCAGTCGATCTCCGCGATCACGGCAGTGGGGCCCGCCGCCGGGTCGCCCAGCACCCGGCCCAGGGCAGCCAGGGCGGCAGTCGGCTTCAGCGCCCGCAGGCCGCGTGCGGCGGCACGGGCGGAACCGGCGCGGGCCGCCATGCCCACCTCTGCCCAGGGGCCCCAGGCGATGCTGGTTGCGGCCAAGCCCTGCCCGCGCCGCCAATCGGCCAGCCGGTCCAGATAGCGGTTGGCCGCGGCATAGGCGGCCTGACCGGCATTGCCCGTCAACCCGGCCAGCGAGCCATAGAGCACGAACTGGCTGAGGCCCATCTCCGCCGTCAGCCGGTGCAGCGCCCAGGCACCGCCAGCCTTGACCGCGATCACCGCCGCCGCGCGGGCGGCGTCGATCTGGGGGATGGTGGCATCCTCCAGCAGCCCCGCCGCATGGAAAACCCCATCCAAGGGTGGCAGGTCCGCCAGCCCAGCGGTCAGCGCCCCCGCCAGGGCCGCCATATCCGCCACATCCACCGCCTGATAGGCCACATGGCAGCCCGCCGCCGACAATTCGGCCAGCAACGCCGCATCGCCCGACCGCCGACCGATCAGCAGCAACCCGCCGGCCCCGCCATCGGCCAGCCAGCGCGCCGTCACCAGCCCCAACCCGCCCTGTCCGCCAGTGACCAGATAGGACCGGTCGGCACGCGGCACGAACCCGGTACCCGCCTCAGCGGGCAGCCGGCGCAGCCGCGCGACCTGGGGTTGGCCGCCGCGCCAGCGCACTTGTTCCCCCGCTGCCAAGCCTTCACCCTCACCGATGCCGCCCATCCGGCCCGCATCCTCAAGCCCTGCGGTCAGCGCCAGCCCTTCCAGCAGCGCGTCAGCCGGGCTGTCGGGCCGCGCGCGGCACCAGACGGGACCCGTCGTCGTCTTGACCTGATCCAATGCTGCCAGGAAGGCGGCCATGTCGGGGGCCAGCGCCTCGCCATTGCCCACCAACATCAACCCCGTCGGGACATCAGGCACCAACAAGGCAGGCTGCCAATCGATAGTATAGAGACCCGCCGCGTCCGGGCGCAGGGCCGCTTCCGACAGGCGACGGATCGTGAAGCCGTCGATGGACAGCAGCGGTCGCCCGTCCTGGGGATCGGTGATCGACACATCCAGGGTAACATTGTCAGCCGCCAGCCGGGCGGCACCCGCCGGCCCACCAGTCACGGCGATGGCCACCCGCGCCGGCAGCGGACCCGCCACAGCCAGACGCTTCAGATGCACGGGCATGGAGGCGCGCAGGCCCGTCTGGTTTCCCCCCTGTGCTGCCAGCCAGTCCGGCCCGCCGATAACCTGCAGACAGGCATCCAGCAGCAGCGGATCGACGGGTGTCGATCCCGTGCGTCCGATATCGACCAAGGCGGTGGCGGCGGCCCCATCAATGCGGAAATCCGACAGCACGCGATAGCTGGGTCCCAGCGACAGCCCAACCCCCTCCAGAAACGCGTGGAACGCCAGCGGATCGGCGCTCTGTCCCGTGCCCCCGGACATCGCCGCCGGCACCGATCCCGCGCCATAGCGCCCCTCGGCATGACAGGTCCAACCGCCGCCCGCATCTGCACTGCACACGCGGAAGCCACCATCAGCCGCCGTGACCAGTTGCAACCGGCGGCTCTCCCCCTCCTCCAGCGTCAAGGCAGCGCGGAAATCGACATCCTCCAGCGACCCGGCCCACGCCGACAGGGCGAAGGCCAGGAAGAAGGCTGCAGGCACGGTGATGCGCCCGAAATAGCGGTGATGGTCCAGGAAGGGGAAGCTTCCCGCCCCGACCAGCACTTCATGCACGCTCTCCCGCCCGGCAAGGTCCAGCTTGCGGCCCGGCAAGGTGCCGGAAGACGGCACGCCGGTCACGGAACGCGGCGGGAAATCGACCCAGCAGCGGCGATGCTGCCAGGGATATGCAGGCAATGAAACGACGGGACGCGGGGCCGGGAAGCCGGCGGCAAGGCGCACGGGTGCGCCCAGCGCGTGCAACTCGCCCAAGGCCGACAGTAACGTCGTCTTCTCTGGCCGGTCGCGGCGCAAGGTGGCCACGGCCCGGCCCGGCCCGTCGCCCAGGATCTCACGGACGGAACGGGTCAGCACGGCATGTGGCCCGATCTCCACGAACAGTTCCACCCCGTCCGCCACCATGGCGGCCACCGCATCGGCAAAGCGCACGGGTGCTGCGATGCCGTCCGCCCAATAGCCGGCGTCGAACCTTGCCTGCCCATCGCGCCGCCGCCCGGTCAGCGTGGAATAGAGCCGCACCGGCCCGTCCGCCGCTGGCACCAAGCCGTCCAGGGCTGTGCGCAGAGCCGGTTGCAAGCCCAGCATCGACCGGCTGTGAAAGGCATAGCGTACATCCAGCCGCCGCATCGCCACACCCTTGGCCGCCAAGGCCGCCAGCCCCCCCTCCGTCCCCGCGACCACGCAGGAGGCCGGTGCATTGATGGCCGCGATATCCAGGCCGGTGCCAGCAATCAAACCCGACAATTCGTCGGGCGGCAGGTTCACGGCGGCCATGGCACCGTCGCCATGGGCCGCCTGCATCACCCGGCCCCGATGCACGGCCACACGCATGGCCTGCGCCATATCCAGCAGACCGGCGGCGTACGCCGCCGCAATCTCGCCCACGGAATGGCCGGTCACCGCGTCGGGCTCCACACCCCAATGGGCCAGCAGCCGGGTCAGGGCAATCTGTAGGGCGGCCAGCACCGGCTGCGCCACCGCCGTCTCCTCCAACCGGTCGCCATCGGCCAGCATGGCGCTGATGGTCCAGCCGGTCAGCGGTTCGACCATTGTACCAGCCTGCTCCACAACGGCGCGGAATACCGGTTCCGTGGCCAGCAGGTCGCGCCCCATGCCCGCCCACTGGCTGCCTTGGCCGGAAAACACAAAGCCTGTACGCCGCCGACGCGCCGCTACCTGTGGGCCCACCTCACCGCCATCGGCCAGGATGGCGCGCAAGGCGGAAGCAGCGGCGGCATGGCCGTCCGCCACCACCGACAAGCGGTATTCATGGTGCGTACGGCGCGTACCGGCAGTGAAGGCGATGTCGGCAAAGGGCACCGGCGGTGCCGCTTCCAGCCAGTCAGCCATCCGCGCCATGGCGGCCCGCAGCGCCGGTCGGCTGCGCGCCGACAGCGGCAGCAGGAAGGGGCCAGCGGGCGGGGCGGGCGCTGCGGTACCCGCCGGTGCCTCACGCAGCAGCACATGGGCATTGGTGCCCGACCAGCCGAAGGAACTGACGGCGGCGATGCGCGGCCCCTGACCCGCCGGCCAGGATACCGGCTCCCGCACAATGGACAGGCGGGTGCCCGCAATCTCGATATTGGGGTTCAGTTCCCCCAGCCGGCGATAGGGCGGGATCATGCCATGGCGCAGGCAGCCGACAGCCTTGATCACCCCGGCCAGGCCCGATGCCGCCCCGGCATGACCGATATTGGCCTTCACCGCCCCCAAAAGACAGCGGCCCGGCGCGTCGCCTGCACCATAGGTCTCGGCCAGCGCCTCCATCTCGATTGGGTCGCCCAGCGGCGTGCCGGTGCCGTGCGTCTCCACATAGCCGACATCGCCGGCGCCCAAGCCGGCCCGTGCCAGGGCACTGCGGATCACGTCTGCTTGCGCCTTCTGGTTGGGGGCGGTCAGGCCGTTGCTGCGGCCATCCTGGTTGATCGCCGTACCGGCCAGCACGGCCAGCACCGGGTCGCCATCGCGCCGCGCCGCGTCCAGCGGCTTCAGCAGAATGGCCCCGCATCCCTCGCTGATCACCACCCCGTCGGCGCGGGCATCAAAGCTCTTGCAGCGCCCGTCCGCCGCCATCATCCCCATCTTGGACGAAGGCACCAGCGACATGGGTGACAGCAGCACATTGACCCCGCCGACCAGGGCCATGTCGCATTCCCCCCGCTCCAGGCTCTGCGCCGCCAGATGCAGCGCCACCAGGGAGGAGGAGCAGGCGGTGTCCACCACCAAAGCCGGTCCGTGCAGATCCCAAAGATAGGAAATCCGCCCCGCGATGGCGTTCAGCGCGACGCCCGTGCCAGAGAAAGGCTGTATCTCCTCCAGCCGGTCGAAGGTGCGGGCCGAATATTCGTGATTATAGGCACCGACAAACACGCCCGTACGGCTGCCGGCCAGGGAGGCGCGGGTCTGCCCCGCCGCCTCCAACGCTTCCCAGGCCACTTCCAGCATCAGGCGCTGCTGCGGGTCCATCCAGGCCGCTTCGCGCACGCCCAAGCCGAAGAAAGGCGCATCGAACCCGGCGACATCGGACAGGAACCCGCCCCAGCGCGTGGTCATCTTACCGGGCGCGTCGGGATCGGGGTCGTAGAAGTCCTTCCAGTCCCAGCGGTCGGCAGGGATTTCCCCGATGGCGTCGCCACCATCAGCCAGCATGTCCCAGAACCGGGCCGGATCATCCGCCCCGCCCGGATAGCGGCAGCCCATGCCGATGATGGCCATGGGCATGGCCACATCCCGCGCGGGTGCCGCCGCGTCGGCCTGGGCCGCCTTGCGTTGCAGGTCGCGGACCAGCAAAGCCAGCTTCTGCGGCGACAGGCGGGAAAGCCGTTCCTCCAGTTCCATGGCGTCAGCCCTCCGCCCGATAGCGCTGTTCGGCCTCGTCCTCCGACAGACCCTCCAGCATGTCCAGCAGGTCGCCCAGGCCATCATCCTCGGCGGGTGCCGCAGGCTCGGCGACGACTAGCAGCGGCACCTCCATGCGTTCAGCCAGATGCAGGGCCAGGTCGGCCACGGTCGGATGTTTCCAGACCAGGGTGACGGGCAGTTTCAGGCCGGTATCCGCCTCCAGCCGGTTACGGGTCTCCAATGCCATCAGACTGTCAAAACCCAGATCTTTCAAGGCCGTGTTGCGCTCCACCGCTTCGGGCGACAGGCGCAGGACACGGGCCAGCACGCCGGCCAGATGCGCCTCCAGCCGGCCCTGCCGTGCCCAGCCCACCGGTTCGGCCAGCAGGGCGGCGCGCAGGTCGGTCGGCTGTTCGCGCACCGGTGCCGATGGCAAGGTGACCTCCGACAGCAGCGGCGAGGCGGCAAGCGCCGGATAGGCCTGGGCCCAGCGGCGACGGTCGAACGACATCACCGCCAGTTCCGCCACATCCGACAGCCCCAGGCAGCGCATCAACAGATCCAGCCCGCGATCAGCGGGCAACGGCGCCACCCCGCGCTGGGCCAGCCCGTCCGCCGCATCGGCGACCAGCCCGATATCCGCCCAGGGCGACCAGTTGATCGACAAACCGGGCAGGCCGCGCGACCGCCGCGACCGGGCGATGGCGTCCAGGGCGGCATTGGCCGCCGCGTAATTGCCCTGTCCGGGCGATCCCAGGAAGGAGGCAAGGCCGGAGAACAGCACGAAGAAATCCAGCGCCCGGCCTTCCGTGCCCTCATCCAGGATCATTGCCCCGCCCTGCTTGGCGGCCAGCAACCGTTCAAAGCGCCCGGCATCCTGTTGCAGCAGGATGCCATCATCCAGGGAACCCGCCGCATGAATGACCCCGCGCAGGGGCCGGTCGGGCCGGTCGATATCGTCCAGCAGCGCCAGCATGCGCGCCCGGTCGGCCACGTCGACCTGCCTTATATCCAGTTCCACACCGCAAGCGGCAATGGCATCCAGAGAAGCCGCCTGCGTCTCCCCCGGCGGGCGGCGGCCGGTCAGGACTAGGCAGCCGGCCCCCGCCTTGGCTAGTCTTTGCGCCACGGCCAGCCCCAGCCCACCAAGGCCACCCGTCACCAGATAGGTGCCGTCACGACGCAGGCTTGCCGGTTCCCCCAGCGTCACCGTGGCCGCCGTTAGCCGCGCCACCGAGAGGGCACCAGCGCGTACCGTCACTTGTGTTTCCGGCACATCGGCCAGCAGCAGCCGGGCGAAGGCCGCCCAGTCATCGGTATCGGGCACCGACGGCAGATCGGCCAGGCTGGGGCGCAATTCGGGATGTTCATGCGCCACCGTCCGGCCCAGGCCCCAGACGGGCCCTTGCGCGGGTGCCGTACCCTCACGCTGCACCCCAGCCGTGGACAGCCACAGGCGCGGCGGATTGCGCAAGGCCGCGCGGGCCAGCGCTTGTACCAGATGCAGGGCATCAACCACCCCATGCCGCCGGGCCTCCGCTGGCGACAGCCCGGACAGGCCCACCACCCCCAGATGCACGATGCCGACCAGGGAACCGGACACATCCTCCGGCACCTGGGAAACCGTCTCCACCTGCGCACCGGCCTGGGTCAGGGCCGATGCCAGGGCCGCACGTTCCCTGTCCCCACCGCCAACCAACAGCCATTCCGACCCCGCCGTTACGACCGGCGGCACCGTCGCCGGCCGCCAGTCGATACGCCATAGCCAGGGCGCATGGTCGGGCGCGGCGTCGGGCAGCAGGGCGCGGGCCTCCTGATAGCTTGTGGGCCGGTGCAGGGCGGCGCGGTTATGGGCCAGCAATTCCGCCACGGGCGCATGGGGGTCATGGACCGCCGACATCAGGGCATAGATCATCAGGCCCGCATCCAGCGCCCGGCCAACATTGGGATACATGGCGACATGGCGGACCAGGGCCGGATCGACGGCGGGATCAGCCGCCACCTTGGCCAGATTGGCCCCAAAATCCCCGTCATACAGGCAGTTGGCGATAGGGCCGCTGACATCGGTGCAGGACAAGAGGCGCATCCGGGCCCCGGCCAGCAGTTCGGCAAACTGCGCCGTTGTGGCCGAATAGGTGGACAGTTCCGGCAGATCGACCGACGACGACCCGGTGGCCAGCACCTCTGCCAGGATCAGCCGCCCGCCCGGTGCCAGATGGCTGCGGATATTGGCGAAAAGCGCTGCCTTGTCGGCGATCAGGCCCGACACCTCGAACCCGAACACCAGATCATAGGTGCCGGGGAAGGGTGTCGCGGCGCTGTCGCGCTGGTACAGCCGCACGCGGTCGCCCAGCCCCAGGCGGGCCGCCCTGCCATTGCCGATCTCCGCCTGACGCGCCGACAATGTATAGCCTTCCACCGACAGGCCGGGATGTGCCGCCGCCAGATCAATCAGGTCGCTGCCATAGCCACAGCCGAAATCGAAAGCCCGCTTCAGGCTGGCCATCTCGATCCCCCGGAACAGCAGCCGGCGCAGTTCCAACTGTCCATCAACCAGCAATTTCTGCTGGGCGGGATCATGTTCGGGCTGGAACACCGTGCGCAGCCAGGAGAAGCCGGGAACACGCGCGGGCAGCAGGCTCCAGGTCAGGTAACCGCTCAGCACCTCCTGCGATGCCTCGGCCCCGCCCTGGGCCAGCCGCGCCTCATGATAGGCGGCACCCTGGTCGTAATAGCCGCCGATCTCCGTCTGCCCGGCAGCACGGGGCAGCGGCGGGGCGATGCGCACACCCTCCACCGGCTCAGCCCAATAGCGCTGCCGCTGCCAGGGATAGTGCGGCAGGTCAACGGGCGGCACAGGGCCGGGCAGCAGCGCCGGCCAGTCCAGCACGGCCCCGGCGGCATAAAGGGCCGCCACCGCCTCGGCCAGCGGGGCCGCCGCCGGCACCTCGCGGCGCAGGCAGGCGACGGCACGCGCCGGACGGCCAGCGGCCTGGATATTCTCCACCATGGCCGGCAGCAGCACCGGATGCGGGCCCATTTCGATCAGCACATCCGTGCCGCGCGCCACCTGCCCCTCCGCCACCGTGCCGAACAGTACGGGCCGGCGCAGGTTGCGGCACCAGTAATCCCCATCCAGTTCCGCGCCCTTCACGGGCGCGCCGGTAACGGTGGACACCATGGTCACCAGGCCGTCGCGCGGCGACAGGTCGCGCAGCAGGGCCGCCAGTTCCGGCAGCAGCGGGTCAACCTGCGGGCTATGGCTGGCCACATCCACCTTCACCTTGCGGGCGAAGCTGCCCTCAGCCTCCAATTGCGCCGCCAGTATGTCGATATCATTGGCATCGCCGGCCAGCACCGTGGACCGGCGGCTATTGGCCACCGCCACCGACAGGGTTCCCCGGAAGGGGATAATCCGCGCCTCGGCATCCACCAGCGACAGGTCGGTCAGCAGCATCGCCCCCTGTCCGGCAATGCCAGACAGCAGGCGACTGCGCAGGGCGATGATGCGGGCGGCATCGTCCAGCGACAGGATACCGGCGATATGCGCCGCCGCCACCTCCCCCATTGAATGGCCGACCACAATGTCGGGTATAATCCCCCGCGACCGCCACAGAGCAGCCAATGCCACCTGTAAGGCGAACAAAGCCGGTTGTACCCGGTCGATCCGGTCCCACACCGCCCCTTCCCGGATCAGGCCAGCGACGGAAAGGCCCAGATGCGGTGCCAGCGCGGCGCTGGCCGTCTCCAGCGCGCCGGCAAAGACGGGATCCTCCATCAGGTCCCGCGCCATGCCGGCCCATTGCCCGCCCTGGCCGGGGAAGACAAAAGCCACGCGCGGCCGCGACGCGGCCCCCGCACTGGCCAGCGCCTGCCATCCCAGCCCCTCTGCCTGCCCGTCCAGCCAGCCGGTCAGCGCCGCGCGCAGGCCAGCAGTATCTGCGGCGGTCAGGGCCAGCCGGTGCGGGTAATGGGCGCGGTGTCGCGCCGTGGCCCGGCACAGGGCAGCGGCATCGACACCGCCCGCCAGCCGGTCCCGATAGGCACCGGCCAGATCGCGCAGGGCACCGGGGCTGCGGGCTGACAGGGGCAGCAGCAGCACCGGGGGAGCCTCG
Source organism: Niveispirillum sp. FG156 (assembly GCF_057809555.1). Lineage (NCBI taxonomy): Bacteria > Pseudomonadati > Pseudomonadota > Alphaproteobacteria > Rhodospirillales > Azospirillaceae > Niveispirillum > Niveispirillum sp. FG156. The sequence goes on from NZ_JBMDKE010000006.1 coordinate 154,031, forward strand.
GCAACCGGCAACGCCGGCATATCAGGTGCCGCCGCCACCACCACATGGGCGTTGGTGCCGGCAAAGCCGAAGGCGCTGACCCCGGCCACGGGCTGGGCCGCGTCCCAGGGCTGGGTGCTGGTCGGTACGCGCAGGTCGGCGACGGCCCAGTCGATCTCCGGATTGGGCCGGGTGAAGTTCAGCACCGGCGGGATGGTGCGGTGCTTCAGCGCCAGCACCGTCTTGATCAGTCCGGCCATGCCGGCCGCACTTTCCAGATGGCCCAGATTGGTCTTCACTGCCCCCAGGACCAGCGGCACATCCTTCAACTCCGCCGGGCGCAACACGCGCGCCAGGGCATTGACCTCAATCGGATCACCCAGGCGGGTGCCCGTGCCATGCGCCTCGACATAGGAAATATCGGCGGGCTCCACCCCGGCATCGGCCAGGGCACGGGCAATCACCGCCTCCTGCGCCGGGCCGTTGGGCACGGTCAGGCCGTTGCTGCGGCCATCCTGGTTCACCGCCGATCCGCGCAGCACCGCCAGGACATTGTCGCCCGCCGCCAGCGCATCCGACAGGCGCTTCAGCACCACCACACCGCACCCTTCGCCCCGGATATAGCCATCGGCGGCTGCATCGAAACTCTTGCAGCGCCCGTCACGGGCCAGCGCGCCCATGCGGCTGAAATACAGCGTCGTTTCCGGTGACAGGATCAGGTTGACCCCACCGGCCAGTGCGGCGTCACATTCCCCGGCCCGCAACGCCTGCATGGCAAGATGCACGGCCACCAGCGACGATGAACAGGCCGTGTCCACCGCCATGCACGGCCCCTGCAAACCCAGCAGATAGGACAGGCGGCCCGCCGCCGCACTATAGGCATTGCCAGGCCCGTAATAGGGTTCGCGCTGTGTCAGGTCGCCCAGCACGCGCAGATAATCGCCGCTGCCGATGCCCAGATAGACGCCGGTCGCGCTGCCCGCCAGCCGGTCCAGGGCCAAGCCCGCATCCTCCAGCGCCTCCGCCGCCACCTCCAGGAACAGGCGGTGCTGCGGGTCCAGGCTTTCCGCCTCACGCGGGGAGATGCCGAAGAAACCGGCATCGAACCGGTCCACCTGGGTCAGGAAACCGCCATCGGTTGTGTAGATCTTGCCCACGGCATCGGGGTCGGGATCGAACCAGGCATCCGCGTCCCAGCGATCAGCCGGCACCCGGCCCACGGCGGACCGACCCTGCACCAGCAGGTCCCAGAAGGCGGCGATAGTCTCGGCACCGGGGAAGCGGCAGCCCATGCCGACAACGGCGATGGGGGCATGGCGCGCGCCCTCCAGGTCGGCGATGCGCGCCTCGGCCTCTTCCAGCAGCAGCAGCAATTCGCGGGTGGGGTCCAGCCTCTCGCCGTTCATCGCGCCCCCCCGCGACGGGCGGCCAGCTTGCGCTGCACATAGTCGGCCAGGGCCGCCTCATCCATCGAGGCCACCTTCTCACGCAGGGCGCTGGGTTCGGCCTGCTTTGCCGGTACAGGCGGCGGGTCGCCAGCGATGAAGCGGGCCAGGGCCGCCAGCGTGGGATGGTCATAGGTCAGGGTCGCCGGCAGGGGCCGGCCGATCCGGCGGGCCAACGCGCCACGCAATTCAAGGGCCATCAGGCTATCCATTCCAAACACACTGAACGGCTGGTCGGGATCGACAGCCATCTCCTCGGGCAGGCGCAGCACCGACCGCACCGACCGCACCACCTCCCGCTCCGCCAGCCGCAGCCGCTCAGCAGGCGGGACCTGGTTCAGCAATGCTGCCAGTTCGCCACCCGTGACCATATCCACCGACCCGCGCGGGGCCAGCCGGTCCAGGAAGGCACTGTCATCCACGCTGCGCCACGCCTTCCAGTCAAACGGCAGCACAGCGACCGGTCCCGGTCGCCCGGCCAGGGTGGCGAAGGCGGCCAGTCCCGATGCCGGGTCCAGCATCCGCACGCCACGCTTTGCCCAGCCGGCCTCGTCCGACCCCGCCGCCATGCCAAGGCCGCGCCAGGGCCCCCAGGCGATGCTGGACACCCGGCCACCATCGGCGGAAAGGGCGGATGCCGCCGCGTCCAACCAGGCATTGGCGGCGGCATAATTGCCCTGCCCTGCCGATCCCAACGTGCCAGCGGCGGATGAGAACAGGGCCAGGAAATCCAGATCCATCCCGTCGGCTACCGCCCGCAGGCTGGCCAGCCCCTCCAGCTTGGGGGCCAGCACAGCGGCAACCGCGTCCCAGTCCAGGCCCGTCAGCACACCGTCACGCAATATCCCAGCCGCATGCACGATGCCCGCCAGCGGCGGCACTTTGGCTGCGGCGATGCCCTGCCGCACGGCTTCTGCATCGGCGATGTCGGCGCACACCGGCACGGCCCGCACGCCATCGCGCGCCAGATCATCCAGCAGCCCCGCATCGGGCGCTGACCGGCCCAGCAGCAGCAGGTGTTTGGCACCGCGCCGCGCCAGATCGCGGGCCACCGCCAGACCCAGCCCGCGTGTGGCCCCCGTCACCAGATAGGTGCGGTCGGGCCGCAGTGGGACCGGCTGGATCGGTACCGCCGGAACCGGCACCAGCCGCGCCGCGCGCCAGCCATCGCGCCACGCCCATTGCCGTTCCCCCGCATCCCTGCAGGCCGTCAGGCGGGGCAGGAAGTCGCGGATGAGTGACGCCGCATCGGCATCATCTGGCAGGTCCAGCAGCACAGGGGCTGTTTCCACCTGTTCCAGCGCCGCCGTACGGCCCAGGCCCCAGAGCGTGGCACCGGCTGGATTGGTCACCGTGCCTTGCGCCCCCCTGGTCACCCATAGGGCGGGCACGCCCGCGCGGGCCAAAACCAAGGCCCCCTCCAGCGCCGGGCGCAGTTCCGCCGTCTTTGCCCAGGGGGACAGGTCCAGGGCCGCCAGATGCAGTACCCCGGCGATGCCCGTCAGGTCTCGCCTTGCCACCGCCGTGGGGGCGATCAGTTCCATATCCAGGCCCGCTGCCGCCAGCGCATCGGCAACGCCACCCCGATCCGGCACAACCAACCAACGGCCAGCAGGCCCCCCACCGGGCGGCGGCGCCACCGGCTCCCACGCCACGCCCAGCAGGGGCGGCAGGGCGGCCGGCGGCTGGGTGATCCAGTGGCGCACCCGCTGGAATGGGTATGTGGGCAGCGGCACAGGCCGGTGCCCGCCGGATGAATGCAGCGCCTCCAGCCGCACGCCCACGCCCACACTCCAGGCACCGGCCAAGGCGTCCAGGAACCGGCGGCGATCCTGCCCGCCTGACCGCAGGCTGGATAGAAAGGTGATGGCGGCATCGGGCTGTGCCCGCCGGGCCAGCGCCACCAGCGCCGGGCCGGGCCCGATCTCGATCACGCAACCGATGCGCTGGTCGGCCAGGGCCGACAGGGCGGGGGCGAAAGCCACGGGTTCGCGTATCTGCCGGCCCCAATAGGTTCCATCGGGTGCCGACTGTACTGGCAATGCCGTCAGGGTGGATATCCAGGGCAGTACGGGTGCCTTGGCGGCAACGGCACCGGCCAGTGCCGCCAAGGGGGCCACCACCGGGTCCATCAGCGGCGAATGGAAGGCATGGCTGACGCTCAGCCGTTTCCAACGGATGCCGCGTGCCGACAGATCGGCAGTGATCGCGTCCAGCATCACCGCATCGCCCGACAACACCGTTTCCGCGGCACCATTCAACCCGGCGATGCCCACCCGGTCGCCGACAAGCTCCGCCAGATCGGCAGCCGGTGCGAAGACTGCGATCATGGCACCGTCGCGCGGCAAGGCCTGCATCAGCCGCCCGCGTGCCACCACCAGCCGCGCCGCATCCTCCAGCCCCAGCACCCCGGCTGCCCAGGCGGCGGCGAATTCACCCACGCTGTGACCCAGCACCAGATCGGGTTCCACCCCCAGCCCGCGCCACAGCGCCACCAACCCCGCCTGCAGGGCGAACAGGGCCGGTTGGGCATATGCCGTGTCGTTCAGGCGCGTATCATCCCGACCACCCAACCAGATATCGGCCAGGTCCGGCAGTTCCGTCATGGCGGCCAGACAGCGGTCCACGGTTTCGCGGAACAGCGGCTCATCGCGGTAAAGCCCGGCGGCCATGCCGGCATATTGGCTGCCCTGGCCACTGAACAGGAAAGCCACTCGCGTCCGCCCGCCCAGGGGGGCCGTGCCGCGCTGTCCATCAACGGCGGCAAGGCGGGCAGCGGCATCGGCTGCATCGTCGGCAACCACCGCCAGCCGCTTTTCCAGCCGCGCCCGGCCAATGGCCAGCGTCCAGGCGGCAGCGGACAGCGACGGTGCATCCGGGGCAGACAGGGCCGCCGCCATGCGCCCGGCCAGGGCAGACAGGGCGACATCATCGCGCGCCGATAGGGCCAGCAAGTGCGGGCCCGCCGCCGCTATCTGCACCGGTTCGGTCGCGTCATCCGCCCGGATCACCAGATGCACATTGGTCCCGCTCATCCCGAAGGCGCTGACCCCCGCCACGCGCGGCCCCGGCCAGTCCGTCAGGCGCACAGGCACCTCAGCCGGTACCGCCCCCAGATCCAGCGCCGGATTGGGCCGGGTGAAATGCAGGTGCGGCGGGATGCGCCCATGCTGGACCATCAAGGCCACCTTGATGGTGGCCGCAATGCCGGCTGCCGCCTCCAGATGGCCGATATTGGTCTTCACCGTGCCGACATGCAGCGGGGTGGTTCGCCCCTGCTGCACGGCGGCCAGGGCCGCGATCTCGATCGGGTCGCCCAGGCTGGTGCCCGTACCATGGGCTTCCACATAGGTGACGGAATGCGGTTCGATCTCCGCCTGGGCCAGGGCCGCGCGGATCACCGCCTGCTGGGCCGACCCACTGGGCACCGTCAGACCGGCGGCGGCCCCGCCATGGTTGACGGCTGACCCGGCGATCACGGCGATAATGCGGTCACCCGCCGCGCGCGCATCGGACAGGCGCTTCAGCGCTACCATCCCCGCCCCCTCACCCCGCCCATAGCCATCAGCCGACGCATCGAAAGTCTTGCAGCGGCCATCGGCGGCCAGCGCCTTCAGCCGCGCCATAGTGACGAACGTGTCGGGCACCAGGATCAGGTTGGCCGCCCCCGCCAGGGCCAGATCGCATTCGCCGCCGCGCAGGCTCTGACAGGCCAGATGCACGGCCAGGGCGGAGGAGGAACAGGCCGTGTCCACCGCCATGGCCGGCCCCGTCACCCCCAGCACATAGGACAGCCGCCCGGCCAGAAAGCTGGTGCCCGTGCCGGTGCCGACATAGGCGTCCAGATCAGCCGGATCTGCGCTGGCCCGCACCAGCCGGTCGTAATCCTGGTTCATGGTGCCGATGAACAGACCCGTGCGGCCGCCGGCCAGATGGTCGGCGGCGATGCCGGCATGTTCCAACGCCTCCCACGCCACCTCCAGCAGCAACCGCTGCTGCGGGTCCATCGTCACCGCCTCACGCGGGGAGATGTTGAAGAAGCCAGCATCGAAGCTGCGTACCTCCGGCAGCAACGCCGCCTGCCGGCAATAGGATTTGCCCGGCACCGACGGGTCGGGATCATACGCGGCATCCATGTCGAACCGGTCGGACGGGATGGGGGCGACGGCGTCCACGCCATCGCACAGCATGCGCCAATACCCATCCGGCCCGTCCCCCCCGCCCGGAAGGCGGCAGCCGATGCCGACAATGGCAATCGGTTCCCGCTCCCGCGCGCGCAGCCGCCCCTTCATGTCGCGGACGGCGACAAGGGCGGCACGCAAGGCGGTGGCTTGATCGGGGCTGCTGCTCATCGATGGCCCTTGCTTGCCCGGCGGGGCGGCTTCGAACCGCCCTCCACCGCACCAGACGCAACGACCGCCAGTGGCAGCCCCGGCTTGCGGGCGCTGACCAGCACATACTGGAATTGCAGCACGGCCAGGGTGGACTGATGCCATTGCAACAGCGTCTCCAGCCCCAGCCGCTTCACCGCTTCCGGATCGCCCAGCATCTCCATCACGTGCTTGCCGAAACCGACGAACACCTCCTGCGACAGATCACGCACCTCGATATCGACGAAGCCCGCCTGTTCCAGCCGAGTGGCATAGGTTTCCAGATCGTAAAGGTTTTCCGCCGGAATGGCCCAGAGGCGGGAGGCCAGCAGATCAACAACCTTGGCCACCAGCGGCCTGTCAGGGCGCGGTACGATGTCGGCCAGGGCGATACGCCCGCCATGGTCCAGCACCCGGTAAGCCTCTGCGAAGAAATCGGCGCGGCTGTCGAAATGCAGGGCGGATTCCACCGCCACCACCCGCGTGACCGAACCGGTCGGCACCGGCAGGCGCGTGGCATCGGACTGGTGCAGTTCCACCCGCCCTTCCAGCCCCGCCGCCTTCACCCGCGCCTTGGCGGCCTCAATCTGAGCGGGGATGACATTGACACCGATGATGCGTTCCGGCTTCCGCTGTTCGGCCCAACGGATGTCCTGGTCGCCAAAGCCGAAGCCGGCATCCAGCACCACATCCCCCTCCCCGATACCGGCGGCATCGGCCACCTGGTCAACCAGGGCGGCGGCGGCGGCATCGTAATCGGCAGGCGCATCGGCCCAGTAGCCGAGATTGAGATAGAGGCTTTCCCGTCCCAACGCCTTGGCCGCACCATAGACGGCGGCAAGGCTGGCGGACGGGGTGCCGTTATCCCTCTTCAGAACCGGCGTGGCAGCAGGGCTCATCTCGTGTCCTCCAGTTCCTGGATCAGCAGGGATGTCAGTTCATCATCGCTGAGCGTATCAAGGTCGGCATGACCGGTCGCGGCGGCCACCGCCGGGGCGGGGGTGGGGCTTTCGGCCAGGGCGAACAAATGTTCCAGCAGGAACCCGGCCAGGGCGTGCAGGTTGGCCCGGTCCAGGATCAGCGTGGCCGGCAGCGGCCGCCCCAGCAGGGATTGCAGCCGGTTGCGGAATTCGATGGCCATCAGGCTGTCCATGCCCAGGTCGAAGAAGCCCTTGCGCGACGGCACCGCCATCCCGGCGGGCAAGCCCGTGGCGGCGATCAGGGCCGGGCGCAGCAGATCCTCCAGCGCCTCCCGCCGCCGCTCCGGTGCGGCCCCCTCAATCCGGGCCTGCCAGTCGGCGAAGACATTGTGTTCCACCCCGGCATCGACCCTGGCGCGCGGGCGCACGCTGTCGAACAGGCCGGCGCGCGACGCCCCGACGCCAGACAGATAGCGGCCCCAATCAATGGGCAGTGCTGCCACCTGGGCCAGCCCCGACGACAAGGCACGGCCGATCAGGTCCATCCCCTCACCCTTTGTGAAAGGTCGCACGCCACGCGCCGTCCAGGCGTCCGCATCGCGCACGGCGGCCATACCACCGCCGGCCCAGGGCCCCCAATTGATGGAAAGGGCGGCAAGGCCCAGCGCCGCCCGCCGCCGGCACAGCGCGTCCAGCGCGGCGTTGGCAGCAGCGTAATTGCCCTGGCCGGGGGAGCCAATCAGCGAAGCCCCGGAGGAATAGCAGACAAACAGGTCCAGCACCCGGTCGCGCGTCAGTTCATCCAGGATCAGGGCCCCGGTCAGCTTGGGCGACAGCACCGGTTCCGTCGCCGCCCAATCCAGCCCCGTCAGGGTGCGGTCAGCCAATGTGCCCGCAGCATGGAACAGCCCCGCCAGTAGCGGCCGCCGCACACCATCCATCTCCCCGATCAGGTCGGCCATGGCGGCACGGTCGGTGACATCCACGGCCACGACCCGGATATCCGCCATCAGTGCCGCCAGGGACGCCGGCACGGCCCCGCCCCGGCGTCCCGTCAGGGTGATATGGCGTGCCCCCTGGCCCACCAGCCATTCAGCCGTGGCCAGCCCCAGTTCACCCAGCCCACCGGTGATCAGATAGCCGGCATCGGCGCGGATGGCCGGCAGCGTACCGGAGGGGCCCGCTGGCACCAACCGGGCCGCCTCCACGGCACCCTGGCCGATGCGCACCCGGTCCTCCGGTCCTCCGGCCAGCAGATGCGCGGCCACAGCCCGCCAGTCGGCGGGGCCAGGTGCTGCCAGATCGACCAACCCACCCCAGCGGTCGGGCTGTTCCAAGGCGGCCACCGCACCCAGGCCCCACAGCGTCGCATGGGCTACATTCTCCGTGCGGGTGACCAGCCAAAGGCGCGGCGTGCCCGGTGCCCCCGTCAAAGCCTGCACGATCTTCAACGCCGGCTCGATGACGGTCCGCGCATCGGCATTCTGCGGCGCCACGAAGGCCACCCCGTCAGCCACCGCCGCCAACGAACCGGCCAACCCGTCCAGCCCGATGATCTGCACGCTGCCCGCCCCACCGGCCCGCAGCGCATCGGCCAACGGGGCGGCATCATCACCGACCAGCAGCCAGCGCCCGGCCTTGGCAGCGACAGGTGGGGCCAGCGTCTTCCAGTCCAGGCGATAGAGCGGTCCGGCATCGCCAGCCGACAGGGCCCGCATCATCACGTCACGCCGCGCGCGGCGCAGGCGCAGGCCGCGTGCCTCTGCCACCACCCGGCCCGTGGCGGCGTCATACAGCGTGAAATCGCCCGCGAACATGTCGTCGCGCCCGGCCTCCCCCGGCCAGAGCACGGCATGACAGACCAGATCGCCACAGGCCTCCCCGAAGAAGCGGAAAATATCCACGCCCACGGGGATGACGGCCACCGACAGGTCGGTCCCCATCACCGACTGCGACGCCGCCCCGAACACCTGATAGCAACTGTCATGCAGACCGGGATGGAAGGTGAAACTGCCGTCGCGCCGGTCGGACGGTTCCGGGGCGCGCATATGGCCGATGGCCTCCCCGTCGCATCGCCAGATCGTATTGACCCAGAGATAGGAGCGACCGAAGGTGAAGCCGACGCGGGTCTGCACATCGTCATAAAGCGCCTTGCCCGTGACGATGTCGGGGCAGCGGGCGCGCACTACCTCCAGCGACGGGGCGGCATCCGCCGGATCGGCAGCGTGCGCGATGGTGGCCGTGGCATGCAGGGTCCAGGCATCATCATCGGCCCCGTCGATCAGGCTTTGCAATTCTGCCCGCCAGCGGCCGGGACCGTCCGGCACCAGGGTCAGGCTGACGGTGCGGCTGATCGCGTCGGTCAGGATGACGGGTTCCAGGAAGGCGATGGCGCTGGCTTCGGCTGGCCGCCCGTCCAGCAGGTCGCGCGCCGCCTCCATCATCAGCGATACCAGCGTCGGGCCGGAAACCACGGCACGGCCATAAACGACATGGTCGCCCAGGATCGGCTGCGTCCCCAGATCGAAACGCGACTGGTATTCCACGGTGCGGGCGGGGGAGCGGTGGCGGGTGCCTACCAGGGCGGCCCCGCCCGTCGCCTGGATGTCGGCCCGCACGCGGCCCGGCCGGAACCAGTGGCGTTTGCGCTGGAACGGATAGGTGGGGGCCCGCGCCAATGGGTCAGCGAAACCGCGATGCACCGCAGCCCAGTCGATGGCAGCCCCATCTTCGTACAATGTGCCCAGGCTGCCCAGCAGTACGCGCCCATCCTGCTGCCCTGCCCGCAGCGACGGCAGAAAGCGCAGATCGGGTTGTCCATCGCCCGCCACGCGCCGGCCCAGCCCCAACAGGGCCGCCCCCGGCCCGATTTCCACAAAATGCGTGCAGCCGGCCTCGATTAATGCCGCCATGCCATCGGCGAACCGCACCGGTTGCCGCAGATGCCGGCCCCAATAGGCGGGATCGCGCAACAGACCGGCATCGGCGAAGCCGCCCGTGACGTTGGAAACCAGGGGGGTGGCCGGATCGGCAATGTCACAACCGGCGGCACTGGCCGCAAAGGCATCCACCACCGGGTCCATCAGCGGGGAGTGGAAGGCGTGGCTGACCGTCAGATCGCGTACCCGCACCCCCTCGGCCCTTAACACCTGACCGGCCCGGTGCACGGCTTCGACGGTGCCGGAGATCACCACCTCGTCGGGCGCATTCAGGCCGGCGATGGCCAGCCGGTCGGGATCAGCCGCCACCAGGGTGGCCACCCGGTCGATGCCGGCGGCCACCGCCGCCATGGCCCCGCCCGCCGGCAGCGCCCCCATCAGCCGCCCGCGCTCCACCACCAGGGCCAGCGCGTCTTCCAGCCCCAGCACACCGGCGGCATAGGCTGCGGCGAACTCACCGACGCTATGGCCCATGACGGCGGCGGGGTTGACGCCCCAGCTACGCCACAGGGCCAGCAGCGCCACCGACAGGCTGAACAGGGCCGGCTGGGTGAAGCCGGTATGGTCGATGCGCCGGTCGGCTGGATCTGCGGGAGACAGGATGTCCAGCAGCGGCACGCCCAGATCGGCGCACAGGGCCGCACATCGGTCCAGGGCGGCGCGGAATACCGGCTCCGTCTCATAAAGCCCACGTCCCATGCCGACATACTGCGCACCCTGGCCGCTGAACAGGAAGGCCAGCTGCGGGGCGGCACCGACGCGGGCCGGGGGGGACGACGAAAGGGCAGATGATGCGATTTCAGCGGCCGTTCCCACCAGCACCCGACGATAGCGCAAGCCATTGCGGGTGCGGGAAACAGCGGCGGTCAGGTCGGCGACCTCGGCGTCGGAAGCGGTGGTCAGACTGGCGACAATGGAATGCGCATCGTCGGCCAATGCCGCCGGGGTGCCGGCGGCCAGCGCCAGGACATGCAGGGGCCGGACGTGGCGGGCGGATGCCGGCACCGCCTCCACCCCCGCCAACACCATATGCGCATTGGTGCCCGACAGGCCGAAGGCGCTGATGGCGCCCAGCCGCTCCCCCGTCCAGGGCTGGGCCGTCGTGGCCAGCCGGGCCTGGATGGCATCCAGATCGATGGCAGGGTTCAATCTTTCCACCGGTCGCTGCGGCGGCAGGGTCGCGTGGTGCAGGGACAGGGCCAGCTTGATCAACCCGGCGATGCCCGCCGCCGGCTCCAGATGCCCGATATGGGCCTTGACGGCCCCCAGATGCAGCGGTCGCACGCGCCCCGGACCATAGACGGCGCCTAAGGCCGCCACCTCGATCGGGTCGCCCAGCGACGTGCCTGTGCCATGCGTCTCCACATAGGTGACGGCTGAAGGTTGCACCCGCGCCTGGGCCAGGGCGGCGCGGATCACCGCCTGCTGCGCCTCGCCATTGGGCACGGTCAGGCCGCTGCTGGCCCCGTCATGGTTGACGGCCGATCCCCGAATAACGGCCAGCACGCGATCACCCGCCGCCAGCGCATCATCCAGGCGTTTCAGCACCACGAAGCCCGCCCCCTCCCCCCGCCCATAACCGTCGGCGGATGCGTCGAAGGTCTTGGAATGACCGTCGGGAGCCAGCGCCCGCAGACCGCAGAGATAGATGGTCAGGTCGGGCGACAGGATTAGATTGACCCCGCCGGCCAGCGCCATGTCGCATTCCCCGGCCCGCAGGCTCTGACAGGCGAGATGGGCCGCCACAAGCGACGACGAACAGGCCGTATCCAGCGACAGGCTTGGCCCCTGCAACCCCAGCACATAGGACAGCCGCCCCGCCGCAAAGCAGAAGCCGGTGCCGGTGCCGCGATAGGGATCGATACGGTCGGTGCCCACCCCATCGGCCTGCATCAGCCGGGCATAATCATCCAGCCCGATGCCGACGAACACGCCCGTGCGGCTGCCGCGCAGGGTGGCGGGCGCGATGCCAGCGTGTTCCAGCGCCGCCCAGCCGGTTTCCAGCACCAGCCGCTGCTGCGGATCCATAGTGTCGGCTTCGGCATCAGGGATGTCGAACAGGCCGGCATCGAACCGTTCGACATCATCCAGGAACCCACCGGCCCGCGTATAGAGCCGACCAGGGCGGCCCGGTTCCGGATCATAGAGCCGGTCCATGTCCCAGCGCCCGTCCGGCACCGGCCTTATACCATCACCGCCAGCCGCCAGCAGGTGCCAATAGGCATCCACGCCGTCAGCCCCGCCGGGAAAGCGGCAGCCGGCACCGATCACGGCGATGGGGGTGGCATCGGCAGCCGCGTCCAGCCGCGCCTGCAACGCCTTGATCTCTGCCGCGGCACGGGCCAGCAAGGCGCGATGGGTGTTATCGACCGTCACGTCCCCGGAACCTCCGCCACCGCCAGGATGTAATCCAGCGGCCCATGTTCACAGGCGCGTTCGGTACCGGGCCAGGTGAGGTTGCTGCCGATGGCGCCCAGCATCTGCATCAGCGCCATCACGTAATGCAACCGGTCGCGGTCGAACAGCATCGACGGCGAGACCTGCGCCAGCGGCGTCCAGGGGCTGATTTCGCCTGCGTCCAGCCGCTTGCGCAGGTTGCGGGCCATGGGGCCATAGACATGCTCCCGGATGGAGATGACCTGCACATTGGTGAAGCCAGCCGCCACCAGCTGGTCACGATAGACCGACCGGTCCACGACATTGGCCGCCGGCATCATCGCCTTGTTGGGAAAGCGGCGCATGGCGTCCACCACCCAGCCGAACTTGCCCGCCAGCGCGCGCGGCATAGGCAGGATATCGCAGGCCGCGAACCGCCCGCCCGGCTTCAGCACGCGATAGGCCTCGGCGAAGAAATCGGCCCGCGTATCGAAATGGTGCCCGCTCTCCACCGCCACCACCTTGTCGAAGCTGCTGTCGGGCAGGTCCAAGTCGGTGGCCGACATGCGGTGCAGGGTGACGCGGTCGGCAATCTCCGCCTTCTGCAACAGGTTATGCGCGCCCTGGATCTGGGCCAGCGACAGGGTGATGCCGGTGACATGGGCGGCCTCGAAATCCTGTACCCAGTGCAGGATCTGGTCGCCATGGCCGCAGCCGGCATCCAGCACCCTGTCACCCTTGCCCATGCCCGCCGCCTGTCCCACCAGCCGCACCAGGGCGCGGCAGGCCGCATCCTGGCTCTGCGGGTCGTCCTTCCAATAGCCCTGGTTGAAGAAGCCGCTCTTTTCCGTCAGGAAGCCGTTGGCATTGTCGTAGAAGGCGGCCACGCCCTGTTCCGTGCCGCCGCCGATCCCAAGCTCGCTCATGCTCCGGCCCCCTGCTTCTCGATGAGGTAATCGTTGATCACCAGGGCATCCAGGCCGCTGGTGGCGAAGACGGCGATGGCATCTTCCACCGAATGCACGATGGGCTTGCCCATGACGTTGAAGCTGGTGTTCAACAGCATCGGCACGCCCGTCAGCCCGTGAAACGCACTGATCAGCGCGTGGTAGCGCGGGTTGATCTCTTCCGTCACCGATTGCAGGCGACCGGTGAAATCCTCATGCACCACGGCGGGCACCCTTTCCCGCACCTCCGGCCGGAAGACCAGCGTGCGCTCCATATAGGGGCTGGACTGGTAATCCTCGAACCAGTCGGGCCCATGCTCATGCAGGATGGAGGGGGCGAAGGGCCGGAATTCCTCACGGAATTTCACCCGGTCGTTGATGCGGTCCTTCATGGCGGGGTCGCGCGGGTCGGCCAGGATGGAACGGTTGCCCAGGGCGCGGGGGCCGAACTCCGCCCGGTCCTGGAACCAGCCGATGATGCGCCCCTCGGCCAGCAATTGCGACGCCTTGGTCACAACCTGTCCGTCCGGCAGATGCTGCAGGCTGGTAAAGCCGCCGAACCGTACCATGCGCTCCAGCGCCGAGGACGTCGCCGTGCTGCCCAGATAGGGCGACTGCACCCGGCCCGCCCCCGCCCGCGCCTGACCCGGATGATCCTGCGCCCAGGCCAGCAGCGCCGCCCCCAACGCATTGCCATCATCGCCCGGTGCCATGGGCACATGCAGGGCCTTGAAGGGCATGCTGGACAGGATGCGCCCGGAATAGGATGAATTCAGCGCGCAGCCGCCGCCGAAGGCCAGGTTATCGCTGGGATGCACGGCATAGAGGGCGGCCAGCAGCTCGCCCGCCACCTCGGTGAAAATCTCCTGCCCCGTGCGGCCCAGATCGGCGCGGCGGCGTTGATAGACGGACGGGTCCGGGTCAGCCTTGGCCGCCGCCATCAATGCCTGCACCTCTTTCAGGCGCCGGCCCGTGTCGCGGCCCTGCGGGTTGTGCAGGGCCAGCCCGTCGGCCTGCACCAGCGGGCGCAGCAATTCATAGAATTCCGCATCCAGGCTGCCATAGGGTGCCAGCCCCATGACCTTCCATTCCTCGCCCTGCACCGTGTCGAAGCCGCACAGCGCGCAGACCTTGGAATAGAACATGCCCAGGCTACCGGAATTCTGGGCCAGGGCCTTGGGCTTGGCCGCAAGGGATGTGAAGGCGCCGTCGCGGTAGCTGTAGAAATTGGTGGAACTCCACTCCCCATACCCGTCGATGACGGCGCAGGCCGCCTCCTCGAACGGGCTGGTGTAGCAGGCGGTGGCGGCATGGGTCAGGTGATGGTCGTAGCGGCGGATGCCCGCCACCGTGAACCCCTGGTCACGCAGGGCACCCAGATTATGGCCGGCCAGGCTCAGCGTGCTCAGCATGCCCTGGCGCAGATGGTCGAAGCGCGGCCAGGGCCAGACCAGATGGTCGCTGCGCGCCATGAAGAAATCATTCACCGGCCGCAACAGCCCGCCGATGCCCGGCACATCGACCAGCGACGAGGTCCAGAGCGATTTCAGGACCTTCTTGCTCCAGCTGACGGCCACCACCACCTCGGCATCCTTGCCGCAATACTGGCGGATCAGCTTAGGTGCCCGCAGGATATGGTCGGGCACGGCATTGAAGGCGCGCTTGTCCTGGAGATAGCGTTCCTGCGCTTCCGCGAACAGAACCTCCCCGTCCGGGGCCACGATGGCCATGGCGGGATCGTGGAACGACGCGGCCAGACCGACATAATAAGTCGCCATCAGCCCCTTCCCCTTTCTACGGTTTGCGGGCCCGCTGCGGCATCCAGTGCTGCCAGCAGGTCGGACAAGGTTTCAGACGGCGGTGCGGGTGCGACCGCAGATGTGGCGGGTGGGACTGTGCCCGGTATCCGCGACAGAAGATGGTCGGCCAGCGCCATGACGGTGGCATGTTCAAACACGGCAGTCGGCCCCACGATGCCGCCCAGCGCCTGTTTCAGCCTGGCCTGCAGCGCCATGGCCATCAGGCTGTCCATGCCCTGGTCGAAGAAGCCGCGATTGGGGTCGGGCTCACCGCCCCCCATCACCGCCGCCAGTGCTTCCCCCACCAGCCGCCGCAGCCGTCCACGCCGTGCCAGCGGCGGCAGGGCCGACAGGTCGGCCAATGTATCGGGCACAGGGGCATCAGACACGGGCGTTACCCTGGGCGTCGCCTGTATCGAAGCGGCCAACGGTCCCGCCCCCGCCGGCAACGCTGCCAGGAAGGACGGCCAGTCCAGGCACAGCGCAGCCGTCACCGGTGCCGTGGCCCCGGCCAGCACCGGCCCCAACATGGACAGCGCCTGGGCGTTCGACAGCGCCCCGATGCCCTTCGCCCGCCGGCTGGCTGCGGCCTCGGCCCCCAGATCGGCGGCCATGCCAACCTGCTGCCAGGGACCCCAGGCAATGCTGGCCGCCACCTGCCCCCGGGTCCGCCGACGCCGGGCCAGCGTGTCCAGGAAGCCGTTGGCGGCACCATAGCCCGCCTGGCCCAGCGCCCCGAACAGCCCGGCCATCGACGACATGAACAACAGGAAATCCAGCCTGTGCCCGGCGGTCAGCCGGTCAAGCAGATCCGCACCGGCGGCCTTGGCCGCGAAAATGTCGGACAGGGCGTCGCGATCCTGACCGCGCAGCAGGCTGTCGCGCAGCACACCCGCCGCGTGCACCACACCGCGCAGGCCCGGCCAATCACACCCGAACCCGTTCAGCAGCCGGGCGACATCGGCCTCATTCCCGATATCGACGGCCACGACCTCCACCATCACGCCTCGCCGCCGCAGGCTGTCCAGCACACCCAACGCGTCCGCCGACGGCCCCCGTCGGCCCGCCAGCACCAGATGGCGGGCACCGGCATCAGCCAGCCAGCCAGCACAGGCCAGCCCGATCCCACCCAGCCCGCCCGTTATCAGGTATGAGGCATCCGGTTTGATGGCGGGCATTGCCGACATCGCTTCCTGCCGGCGCAGCACCGGGGCCAGCCGGCGGTCTGTCTCCAGCACGATGCGCCCGCCAGCCCGCCCCAATTCATCGATGATCCGGTCCAGGGCGACGTCATCGCCGGCCCCGATCACCCCGGCGATGCGGCCCGGCAGTTCCCAGCCGATGCCTTCGACCAGCGCCCACAAGGCACCGGCCACGGGATCGACCCGTGGATCGCCAGTAACCAGCCACAGCGGACCATCGGCCCCCCGCACCACCCGCAGGCAATGATCGCAGGCATCAACCGCAGCGGCGGCATCATCGTCTGTACCCTGCAACACCAGCAATTGCCTATCACCGCCGGTACCCAGGCGGGAGGCCAAGGCGTCATGCAGCGCGCCCGCCCCCCGCACAGTCCAGGAGCCGGGTGCCACAACCGCCGCCGCCGGCGCATTGGTGAAGTCCACGGCGTAAAGGGCCGCATCCCCCGGTTCCGCCGTCAGCGGCGCAGGTGCCGCTACCGGCTCCGGCAGCCAGCAGACACGGCGCTGCCAGGGGTAAGGCGGCAGGGGCGTCACCCGCCCCGCCGCAATACCCAGCGCGTCCCAATCCGGCGCAAAGCCGCGCACGAACAGGTTGCCAACGCTGCGCAGCAGGCTCAGGCGGTCATCGGTGGCGCGGCGCAGGGTGGGCACCAGGGTCAGGTCCGCCACCTCCCCGCCCTGTACCGCCCACAATTTGGCGATCCCCGACAACAGGGCGGGATGCGGCCCCACCTCGATGAAGCGGCGATGGCCGGCTTTCAGCAGGTGCGCGATTGCGGCGGCAAACGCCACAGGTTCGCGCGCATTGCGGCCCCAATAGGCACCGTCCAGGCGCAGGGCCGGCCCGCCGGTGACGGTGGAGATCATGGGCAATGCCGGTGCCGCCGGCACCAGCCCGACTAATGATGATGCCAGCGCCTCCGCCGCCCCCGCCACCTGCCGCCCATGGAAGGCATAGGCACCCGGCAGCGACCGCGACGGCACGTTCAGGCGGGTGATCGCCGCTTCCACCCCCGCCGTCGTGCCGGACAGCACCAAGGATGCCGGCCCGTTGATGGCGGCGATATCAACATCCAGCCCTTCCAGGGCCGGTGCCACGGCATCGGGTGGCAGATCGACCGCCGCCATGCCGCCCTGCCCCGCCAGCCCGGCCATCAGCCGACCGCGCGCTGCGGCAATGGCAATCCCCTGCTCCACGCTCAGGGCACCGGCGACGATGGCGGCTGCAACCTCCCCCACGCTATGGCCGATGACGGCGACCGGCTTCAGCCCCAGGCTGGCCAGCAGCCCGGCCAGCGCCACCTGCACCGCGACCAGCACCGGCTGTGCCAGTTCCGTCGGCGTCAGGTCGCGCCCCTGTTCCAACGCGTCGATCAGCGACCAGCCCTCAGCCCGGCGCAGGGCCAGATCGCAGGGCTCCAGCCCCGCACGGAAGGCGGGCAGGCCCAGCAGGCCCCGTCCCATCCCCGCCCATTGCCCACCCTGTCCGGTGAAGACAAAGACCGGGCCCGCTGTATCCTGCATGGCCATGCCGATGGCGATGTCGGGGCCGGTGGCCCCACCCGCCGCGGCGCGCAACCGCTCCGCCAGTTCTTCTGCACCCTCACCCGTCACCGCCAGCCGGTGCGCCAGCGGGCTGGACCGTCGGGCCAGGGTGGCCTGCAGGCCCGCCAGATCCGTCCCCGCCGCCAGCATGTCCGCCGCCTGATGCGCCCGGGCGGACAGGGCCGCCGGGTCGGCTGCCGTCACAACCAGCAGTGCCGCACCGGCGACGGGGGATGGCACCGACCGGGCCAGCGCAGGCGGCGTTTCCTCCAGCACCAGATGCACATTGGTGCCGCCGAAGCCGAAGGCGCTGACCCCGGCGAAGCGACGCGACCCGTCGGCAGGCGCCGGCCAGGGTTCCGCCGATACCGGTACATGCAGGTCAAAACCGGGGCCGAAATTGGGGTTGGGCCGGGTGAAATGCAGCTGTCCGGGGATCGTCCCGTGTTTCAGGCACAGCACAGCCTTGATCAGCCCGGCCATGCCGGCCGCGCCCTCCAGATGGCCGATATTGGCCTTCACCGCCCCGATGCGCAGCGGTCCGGCCCGCCCCGGCACGCTGTAGACGGCGGACAGGGCCTGCACCTCGATCGGGTCGCCCAGGGTTGTGCCGGTACCATGCGTTTCCACGAAATCCACGGCATGGGGGGCGATGCCGGCATTATCCAGCGCCGCGCGGATCACCCGTTCCTGGGCCAGCGGGTTGGGGGCCGTCAGGCCGTTGCTGCGGCCATCCTGGTTGATGGCACTGCCCCGCAGGACCGCATGGATACGGTCACCCGCCGCCATGGCATCGGCCAGCCGCCGCACCACCACGGCACCGGCCCCCTCCCCACGGGTGAAGCCATCGGCGGCGGCATCGAAACTCTTGCAACGACCGTCGGGGGCCAGCATCCCGGCCTGCCCCAGGGACAGGCCGATCTCCGGCGACAGGATGGCATTGACCCCGCCGACAATGGCCATGTCGCTCTCGCCCGTGCGCAGGCTCTGACAGGCCATGTGGAAGGCGGTCAGCGCCGACGAACAGGCGGTGTCTACCGCCAGACTGGGGCCGTTCAGGTCCAGCAGATAGGAGAGGCGATTGGCCAGGATGGCATCGGCGATGCCCGACACGGCATAGGGATCGGGCACCCGCCCCGGTGCCAGCGACCGGCGGATATAGTCGCTGATGCAGGCTCCCACAAACACGCCGGTGCGGCTGCCGGCCAGGGCGGTGCGCGTCAGGCCGGCATCGTCCAGGGCCGCCAGCGTCCCTTCCAGCAACAGGCGCTGCTGCGGGTCGATCCAGGCCGCCTCATGCGCCGACAGGCCGAAATAGCCGATATCCAGCCCGTCCAGCCCTTCGACATAACCACCCAGCGGACGCTCCCCCTCGCCGAACCAGCGGTTGGCGGGGGCGGGGCCGATGGCATCAACCTTGTCCAGCAGCAGACGCCAGAACGCATCTACCCCATCCGCCCCGCCGGGGAAGCGGCAGCCCATGCCGATGATGGCCAGCGGCTCGCCCATCAGCAGGGCCTGGACCTGGGGGTCCTGGCGCAGACGCCGCGCCTGCAGGGCCCGCTTTTCGACGGTGATCATGGCGGGAAGGTCGGTCATGCGGCCCCCCCAAGGGTCAGCAGCGCCAAGGCTTCCTCATCCGACAGCGCGTCGATATCGGCATCCAGCCGGGTGGCGGGGACGGGCATGGCGGTCGGCGCGGACGTGCCGGCTGGCCGCAACCTTTCCGCCAGATGGTGGGCCATCAGCGCCGGGGTCGGGCAGGTCCAGGCCAGGGTGGCGGCCAGCCGCAACCCCGTCAACCGTTCCAGCCGGTTGCGCAGTTCCAGTGCCATCAAACTGTCCAGCCCCAGGCTGCGCAGCGGTTCATCGGGCGGCACCTTGGCCGGATCGGTGCGCAGCACGGCGGCGATCTCCGCCGACAGCAGGGCCAGTTGCCGGCCAGCGGCGGTATCGGCGAAGGCCTTGGCGAAATCCGACACGGCCTGCGACGGCACCCCGGCACCGGCCAGGAAGGGCCGCGCAGCGGCACCCGGATAATGGTCGGCCCAGGCATCACGGTCCAGGCGCATCACCGCCCACACCCCGCCCGGCCCGGCGATCAACCGGCCCAGCGCCGACAGGCTGGCATCGGGCGACAGGCCGGCCAGCCCGCGCGCACCCAGCCGTTCCCCGCGCCGCGCATCGGCCGCCGCCAGCCCCACATCCGTCCAGGGCCCCCAGGCCACGGCATGGGCCGGCAACCCTGCGGCCAGCCGCAACCCGGCCAGGGCATCAACGGCGGTATTGGCGGCGGCATAATTGGCCTGCCCCGGCGTGCCCAGCCAGCCGGCGGCAGAGGAAAACAGCACGAACAGGCGCAAATCGTCGGCCAGGGTCAGGCGGTGCAGGTTCCAGGCACCGGCCAGCTTCGCCCCCAGCACCGTCGCCATCCGTTCCGGCGTCAGATTGTCGATGACGGCATCGTCCAGCGTGGCGGCGGCGTGGAAGATGCCGCGCAGCGGGGCCGTCGCCCGCACGTCGTCCAGCACCCGGCCCAGCGCATCCGCATCGCCCACATCCACAGCGAAGGTCCGCACCATTATGCCGGCAGCCGCCAGCCGGGCCAGCACAGCCGCCGCCGCCGGCCCCGGCACCCGCCGGCCCAGCAATACCAGATGCCGCGCGCCCCAGGCGGCCAACTGTTCGGCCAGCCGCAAGCCGATCCCGCCCAGTCCGCCGGTGACCAGATAGGCCCCATCCGGGTCCAGTCGCGGCGGCCCGTGCGGAATGGCGGCATCGCAGCGGACCAGCCGGGCCGCCAGACGCCGCCCACCGCGCAGCGCCACCTGATCCTCATCCCCGCCGGCCAGCAGATGCCGGGCCAGCCAGTCGGCCTCGCCCACCCCTGGCCGGGCCGGCAGATCAACCAGACGCAGGGACACGCCCGCCTGCTCCGTCGCCGCCACGCGCAGGAAGCCACGCATCGCCCCCTGGCCGACCGCAGGGCCGGACGGCAGCGGCAGGGTGCCTGTCTCCACCGCCTCCGCCCCGCGCGTCACCAGCCAGAGCGGCGGCAGGTCACCATCGGGACGCAGCAGGGCAAGGTGACGGACCAGCCGCAGGGCGGCGACGGAATGCCATGCCTGCGCCGCCACGGGATCGCCGTCCGCACCATCCAAAGGCGCACGGCCAGCCAGCCAGACGATGCCGACGCAACCCGCCAGATCGTCCGCCGTCAGCACCTCCCCGATCTTTTCCGGGGCGGACAGCCCCATCAACATTGATGCGGCACCAGCCGTAGACAGGGCATCGGCCAGCGCCGCGCCCAGGCCATCATCCGCCGCCGGGCCGCCATCAATCAGCAGCCAGCGGCCGGTCGCAGCCAGCGGCCCGTCGGGCAGCGGTTGCCAATCGACGGCGTGGAATTCTGCCTCCGCCGTATCCGTTACCATGCCGGCCACGGGCAGGACGGGGCGGACATGGTCGGTCCGGGCCCAGCCGATGGCGGGGAAACGCAAAGCCGGACGCCTTGCATAGAGTGCGGCTGCGTCCACCACACCACCGCTTGCATGGATGGCCCCCAGCGCGTCCAGCAGGGCATCGGCCTCCCCCTCCTCCCGGCGCAGCGTCTCCACCACATGGGCGGCATCACCAAGACAGTCGCGCAGGGAAGGTGCCAGCACGGGATGGGCATTGACCTCCACAAAGGTGCCGAAGCCATCGGCGCGCAGTTGCTGCACAATATCGGCAAAGCGCACGGGCAGGCGCAGATTGCGGCCCCAATAGGCCGCATCCAGCGCCGTCCCCGGCAGGGGACCGCCCGTCACCGTGGAATAGAAGGCAACATCCCCGCCCGCACGCTGGGCGATGCCGGCCAGTTCACGCGCCAGATCGAGCAGCAGCGGATCGACCTGTGGGCTGTGGCTGGCCACATCCACCTTCACCGGACGGCAGAAGGTGCCCCGCAGTTCCAGCGTCTGCCGCAAGGCATCCGCCGCTTCCGCGTCGCCGGAGAAGA
Source organism: Niveispirillum sp. FG156 (assembly GCF_057809555.1). NCBI lineage: Bacteria > Pseudomonadati > Pseudomonadota > Alphaproteobacteria > Rhodospirillales > Azospirillaceae > Niveispirillum > Niveispirillum sp. FG156. Next base: position 175,553 of record NZ_JBMDKE010000006.1, read on the forward strand.
CCAGGGTACGCGGGCCGTTGATGGCGGCCACGGACAGGCGGTCGCGCCAGGGAGCCAGCACCGCCTCCCCTTCCGCCGCATCCAGTTCGGCCAGCAGCATGGCCCCCTGTCCGGCGATGGAGCGCAGCAGCCGGCTGCGCCGCGCGATGATGCGGGCGGCATCGGCGGGCGACAGGATACCGGCCACACAGGCCGCCGCCACCTCCCCCATGCTGTGCCCGGCCACGGCGTCGATACGCACCCCATGCGCCCGCAGCCAGCCGGCCAACGCCACCTGCACGGCGAAGATCAGCGGCTGGATGACATCAATGCGGTCAAACCGGTCGGCGGACAGCAGTTCATCCACCAGCGACCGTTCCGTAAAGGGTTCGGCAGCGGCACTGATGGCCTGGAACGCATCGCGGAATATCGGATCATCGGCATACAGCGACCGGCCCATGCCCGGCCATTGCCCGCCCTGGCCGGGGAAGATCAGCACGGTGCGGCCCGGCCCGCCCCGCGTCCCCGCCGGCTGTGCCGCCAGCTTTCCGGCCAGTTCAGCCGTGGTGGCGGCACGCAGCACCAGCCGATGACGATAAGCATCGCGCCCGTGCCAGGCGGCACGGCAGAGGGCGGCCAGATCGGTATCGGGCCGCAGCCAGCCCGCCACCTGGCCCACCAAATCGCTCAACCCCTCGGCGCTGGCAGCCGACAGGGGCAGCAGATGGCCGGCTGCCCCCAGCCGGTCCACAGGCACCCCGGCATCACCCGTCGGTGCCGGTCCCAGCACGACATGCACATTGGCACCCGACCAGCCGAAGGCGCTGACGGCGGCATGGCGCGCCCCGCCTGTCCAGGCGGCGGGGGCGGCTGGCACGGTCAAGCCAGTGCCCAGATCAATATGCGGGTTCAGCCGGTTGAAATGCGCCATGGCGGGGATTTCCCGCTTTTCCACCGCCAGCACGGCGCGGATCAGTCCGGCAATACCGGCGGCAGCCTCCGCATGGCCGATATTGCCCTTCACCGAACCCAGCGCACAGGCAGCGACCCGCCCGCCGCCATAGACCCGCGCCAGGGCGTCCACCTCCACCGGGTCGCCCAGCGGCGTGCCCGTGCCATGGCATTCGACATAGCCGACATCGGTGGCAGCCACCGTGGCATCGGCCAGGGCGGCGCGGATCACCGCCTGTTGGGCCTTGCCACTGGGCGCGGTGATGCCGTTGGTGGTGCCATCCTGGTTCATGGCGCTGCCATGGATCACAGCCCGGATCGGGTCGCCATCGGCCAGCGCATCGGACAGCCGCTTCAGCACGACCACACCGCACCCTTCCGACCGCACGAACCCGTCGGCCCGTGCATCGAACGGCTTGCAGCGGCCATCGGGTGCCATCATGCCCATGGCGTCGGTGATCATCCCGAACAGCGGTGCCAGGATCAGGTTGACCCCGCCCGCCAGCGCCAGATCGCTTTCCCCAGCCCGCAGGCTGGCGCAGGCCAGATGCACCGCCGCCAGGGACGATGCACAGGCGGCATCCAACGCCAGGGCGGGGCCGCGCAGATCCAGCAGATAAGACAACCGCGCCGCTGCGATGGAATGCGAAAGGCCCGTCCCCAGATAGGCGTCCAGCCCGTCCGGCCGATCCAGCCGCAGATGCAACTGGGCGAAATCGTCATTATAGAGGCCCAGATACAGGCCCGTGGCGCTGCCGGCCAGCCTTGATGGGGGGATCAGGGCATCGGCCAGCGCCTCATGACAGACCTCCAGCAACAGGCGCTGGCGCGGGTCCATCGACCGCACCTCCCGCGGAGACAGGCCGAAGAACCCGGCATCGAACCCGTCAATATCGGGCAGGAACCCGCCCAGCAGGGCGGCATCGGGCACGGGGGCCGGCGCACTGGTGAAGGCCTTCAGCCGGGACGGCGGATAGGGGCCGATGGCGTCCTGGCCGTTGCGCGTCCTGTCCCAGAAATGCTCCGGCGTGTCGCCGCCGCCTGGATAGCGGCAGCCGATGCCGATGATGGCGACGGCGTGGTCGCGCCCGGCTTCCAACTCCGCCACGCGGGCCCGCAACTGGCGGATTTCCGCCAGCGCCCGACGCATCAGCGCTTCCTGATCGGCTGGTCCGGCCAAGCTCACGCCCTCCGCGCCGCCGGGGCGGCGTCCAACTCGCGCTCCAGCAGCGTCATCAGGTCTTCATCCTCCCCGGCATCCCGCTCCGGCGGTGGAGCAAGCTGTTCGGCTAGATAGGCGGACAGGGAGGCCGGGCCGGGATGGTTGAACAGGTCGACCGGGCGGATGGTCATGCCCAATGCCACCTCAAGCCGTTGGCGCAGCGCCATCAGCATCAGGCTGTCGATGCCCAGCGCCCGGAAAGGCCGGGCCATATCCAGGCCGGTCGCCGGCATGCCGGCCACGGCGGCTGTACTGCCCCGCACCAGCGCGTCCAGCCGCTGGCGCCAGTCGGCAGCCTTCCGGTCGAACGCAGGTTCCGCCACGGGTGACGGCGGCACGGGCACCGGGGATTTGTGTGGTAACAGCCGTGACAGCAGCGGTGCCGCGGCGGCAGCCGGATAGGCTGCCGCCCAGCGCTGCCAGTCCACAGCCATTACACCCTGTACGGGATCGGCGGTCGGGTCCCCGTCCGGCATGGACAGCAGCCGTTCCAGACAGGACAGCCCCTCGCGGATGGCGATGGACCGTACCCCGGCGGGGGCCCAGCCGGCACGCGCCGCCATGCCCACCTCTTCCCAGAAGCCCCAATTGACCAGGGTCACCTTCTCCCCCGCCCGCCGTCGCTGTGCCGCGATCCCGTCCAGCGCCGCATTGGCCGCCGCATAGGCACCCAGCTGCGGGCTGTCGATCAGGGTGGAGAAGGAGGAGAACAGGACCAGGAAATCCAGGCCCAGCCCCCGCGTCAACCGGTCTAGCCACCAGCCGCCCTGCAGCTTGGCCCGCAACAAAGCTGCCAGACCCGCCTCGTCCAGCGCATCGACGGGCAGTTGCTGCATGACGCCCGCGGCGTGCACCACACCGCGCAGACGCGGACGGACCTCCGCCGATGCCACCATCCAGGCCGTCAGGGCGGTGCGGTCCCCCACATCCAGCGCATCGACAGTAACGGTGACGCCGCGGTCGCGCAGCGCCTGCACGGCATCGGCCACCGCCCCCTGCACCGACAGGCCCGTGCGCCCCACCAGATCAATATGCCGTGCCCCCCGGTCGGCCAGCCATTGCGCCAGCGCCAAGCCCAGCCCGCCCAGCCCACCCGTCACCAGATAGCGCCCGTCCGCCGCCAAGGCCGGGACCGCCACCGGTGCCAGCAAGGGGCGCGGCGCCAGCCGGGCGGCCAGGGTCCGGCCAGCCCGCAACACCAGCCGCGTCTCCGCACCACCGGCCTGCAGGGCGCACAACAGGCCCGCCGCCTGGGCCGATGCCGGCAGGTCGGGGTCCAGGTCGACCATGCCATGCCACAGGCCCGGATACTCGGCTGCGATGGCCCCGCCCAAACCCCAGAACGGGGCCTGCAGGGGGGCCAGCCGCTGCTGGCCGGTCAGGGACCGGGCACCAGCCGTGATGACCGAAAGGCGGGTGCCCGGCATGGCGGCCAGCCGGGCCGCCAGGGAAGCCGCCGCCGCCAGACCCGCCGCCACGCCATCGGGATCGCCAGCGGACAGGGACAGGGCCCGCAGATCAATGACATGCAGGCCGGGCCAGTCGCACACGGTCTGCGCCGTCACCAGCCGCGCGCTGCCGCCGGCTGCGAAGATATGCCCGGCCAGCGCCATCGCCAGCCCGTCACCATCGCCGACCAGCAGCCAGTCATCGACAGCAGCAGGCGGGGACGGTTCAACAGGCTGCCAGTCCAGGCCATACAGCCCCAAGGGGGTGCGTGGTGCGGTCGGGCGGGCAGCCGGCAGATCGGGCCAGAAGCGGCTGCGCTGCCAGGGATAGGGGGCGGGCGACAGGAAACGACCGCCATCGGGATGCAGTGCCTGCCAGCCCGGTGCCAGACCCGCCACGTACAGCCGACCCAGGGCCGTCAGCGGGGCCGGGCCCTCCGCTGCATCGCGGCGCAGGGTGGCGGCCACCAGGGCGCCGGTGCCCACCAGGCCCCGTTCCATGGCAGGTGCCAACACGGGATGGGGCGTCACCTCCAGGAAGATGGCATCCGCACCGGCAAGGGCGGCAACCCCTTCCTGAAACCGCACCGGACGGCGCAGGTTGGACACCCAATAGGCCGCATCCATGGTGCGACCGTCCAGGATCGCCCCGGTGACGGTCGACAGCAGCGGCACCGCACCCTTGCCGGGCGACAGGCCATTCAGCGCCACCGCCAGCGGCTCCAGCAGCGGATCGACCTGACTGGTATGGGAGGCCACGTCAACGCGCACCATGCGCGCAAATGCCCCCTCCTGCTCCAGCATGGCGACCAGGGCGGCCACCGCCGTGGCAGGACCAGCCACCACTGTATCCGCCGGCCCGTTCCAGGCCGCCACGCAAAGCCCGACGGCCGATGGCAAACCCAGGCGGGCCAGTGCGGCCTCCGTCTCCTGCCCGCCCAGCCCGATCAGCGCCATGGCACCGCCAGCCCGGCCCTGGGCCAGCAGGCGGCTGCGGGTGCAGATGATGCGGGCGGCATCGTCCAGTGACAGGATGCCGGCGACGTGGGCCGCCGCCACCTCCCCCATGGAATGGCCGATGACGGCATCGGGCCGGATGCCCCATGCCGCCAGTTGCGCCGTCAGCGCCACCTGGATGGCAAACAGAAACGGCTGTATCGACGCCACATCATCATGACGGGCATCGTCCGCCGGGGCCTGCATCAGGTCCAGCAGATCGGGGCCGTCCTGGCGCGCCACCGCCGCCGCGCATTCCATGAAGGCAGCGCGGAAGGCGGGCTGGTCCATCAGGCCACGCCCCATGCCGGGCCATTGTCCGCCCTGACCGGGATAGGCCAGCACCAGCCGCCGGCGCCCTGCCACCACCCCCTGCCCAGCTTCCAGCCAGGCGGTGGCCGCCGCACGCAGACCAGCGGCATCGCTGGCGACCAGGGCGGCGCGCACCGCCCGGTGACTGCCGCGCAGGGCACGGCTCCAAGCCAGATCGGCAACGTTCCCCTGGAAATCCGCCAGTTGGGCGATACGGGTGCGCAGGGCCTCCGGACCGTGCGCGGAAACCGGTACCAGCATCGGGCGTGCGGTGGGTGTCGCCAGGCGTCCATGCTCGGCCAGATGGCGCAGGGTGGCGGACAGAGCGGCTGGGCCGCCATGGCCCCGTGCCAGGGTTCCCAACACGATGGCGGCATTGCCCACCGATTGCGCGATGGCCCGGCGCAACAGCGGCTGCGGCCCGACCTCCACAAAGATCGACACGCCGTCAGCGGCCAGCGCGCGGATTGTGTCGGCAAAGCGCACCGGCTGGCGCAGGGCCGTTCGCCAATAGGCGGCATCAGGCACCGCCCCCGCGCGGATGGTGGAACGGAATTCATGGTCGGGCCTGCCCAGGCGCAGATCGCCCAATCGGGCCGCGAACCCGTCCAGCACAGGGTCCAGCAGGCGGCTGTGATGGGGAACCGGCACCGCGACGCGGGTGGCACGCACCCCATCGGCCAAGGCTGCCGCCTCCGCCGCCGCGACGGCAGCCGACGCGCCCGCCAACACGGTCAGGGCGGGGCCGTTCAGGGCGGCAATATCCAGGTCCAGCCCATGGGCCGCGATCCAGTCGGCAGCGGCATCGGCGGCCAGCGCCACCTGCACCATGCCGCCCTTGCCCGACAGGCGCTGTTCGGCGGCGGCACGGTGGCAGACCAGGCAGCAGCCCTGTGGAAGGTCCAGCCAGCCGGCAGCAACGGCTGCCGCCATCTCCCCCGTACTGTGGCCCAGCACGATGTCAGGCGTCAGGCCCCACTGCACAAACAGCCGCCACAGCCCGACCTGCAGGGCAAATTGCACTGGCTGGGCGATGGCGGGCTCCGACGATGCCTCCCCCTCCGGTGCTGACAGGGCGCGCAGCACCGACCAGCCCAGCAGCGGCATCATGGCCGCGTCGCATTCCTCCACCGCCCGGCGGAAAACGGGTTCAGCCGTCAGCAGGTCGCGCCCCATGCCGGGCCAGACCCCGCCGCTGCCCGTGAAAATGAAGGCCATCCGACCGCCAGCCGCCCCGCTGGCGCGCAAGGGCAACTGTACCGGATCGACAGCGGGTGCTGCCTCCAGCACCACATGCGCGTTCGACCCGCCAAAACCGAAGGCGCTGACCCCCGCCCTGCGCGTGCCGCGCCCGTCCGGCCAGGGGCAGGGCCGGTTGACCAAGCGCAAACCCAGATCGGCAAAGGGAATGGTGGAACTGGGCCGGTCGGTATGCAAGGTGGCGGGAATAACGCCATCCTGCAGCGCCAGCACAGTCTTGATCAGCCCGGCGATGCCGGCCGCCGCCTCAAGATGCCCCAGATTGGATTTCACCGACCCGATCAGCAACGGTCGGTCAGCGGGACGTCCCGTCCCAAGCACAGCCCCCAAGGCACCAGCCTCGATCGGGTCACCCAGCGCCGTGCCCGTGCCATGCGTCTCCACATAGTCGATGTCGGATGGATCGATCCCGGCACGGCGGCAGGCATCGGCCAGAACGGCGCGCTGGGCGGCGGGATTGGGGGCGGTCAGACCGTTGCTGGCACCATCGCTGTTAACGGCACTGCCGCGCACCACGGCCAGCACCCGGTCACCATCGGCCAGGGCGTCGTCCAGCCGCTTCAGCGCCACGATACCGCCGCCCTCACCCCGGACATAGCCGTCCGCACCCTCGGCAAAGGGCTTGCAGCGACCATCGGGTGACAGGCCGCCGAACTTCGACATGGCCAGCGTGCTCTCCGGCCCGCAGATCAGATTGACACCGCCGGCCAGCGCCAGATCGCATTCCCCCGTCGCCAGACTGGCGCAGGCCAGATGCAGTGCCGTCAGAGCAGACGAACAGGCCGTGTTGACGGCCAGCGACGGCCCCTCCAGCCCCAACATATAGGAGATGCGGCCCGCCAGCACGCCATGGTCCTGGCCCGTGGCGCTATGCTGACGGAAATCCTCCAGACCCGGGGTGGCGATGCGGGCATAGTCACCCCACATGGCGCCGATGAACACGCCCGACCGGCTGCCGCGCAGGCTCTCCAGGGCCAGACCCGCCGCCTCGCACACCTCCACGGACAGTTCCAGGGCCAGGCGCTGCTGCGGGTCCATCTGCACCGCTTCCACGGGTGCGATGCCAAAATAATCCGCATCAAAACCGGCAATATCCGACAGAAAGCCGCCATGACGGCTGTTCATCCGGCCCGGTGCGGTACGGTCAAGATCGAACAGGGCATCGGCATCCCAGCGGTCGGTCGGCACCAGGCCAACCGCGTCCACGCCATTTTCCAACAACCGCTTGAAAGCCGACAGGTCGGGAGCGCCCGGAAACCGGCAGGCCATGCCGATGATGGCCACAGGCACGGCGCGCGACAGCTTTATCTGCGGACCACGACCGGGCAGCGGCACCTGACCGTCGGCAACCAGCCTTTGCGTCAGGGCGGCAATGGTCGGGCATTCCCAAAGCAGGGTGGGCGGCAATTCGCGGTCCAGAACCCTGGCCATCTCGGCTACGATGGCCAGGGCATTGGCACTATCGACACCCAGATCATGGAAGCTGCGCCCACGGTCGATCCGGTCCGGATCAATGCCGGCATGGCGTGCAACCACCGCCGCGACGCGGCGTTCCAACATGTCGGCTTCCGCCCCCAAGATCACGTCCCCTTGGCCGCGCCGGAAGCGCGAGGGCTGCGGGCCTTGCGGCGCGGGGACTGCGCGCCGGCCGGTTCTTCTGCCTCTTCCCCGTCATCCATCCAGCCGGATGCCTCGATCCAGCGAAAGGTGGGGTCAAGGTCGGCTGTCTTGCCCAGCAGAAGGGCCTTCTGACGCAGCTTGTCGACGGGGCTGTCGGCGCTGCCCCCATGGCTTTTCGATGGCGTCACCACGTTTTCCGGCCATGGATTCAGGCGGAAGAACGCGTTCCCACCCAGCAGCAGGGCGCATTGCTCCGTGACCAGTTCCATGGGCGCAGAGACCACCATATCGGTGAACAGGCCGGGATTGCCCGGCATGAACAGCCATTCGCCATAGCCCCAGTCCAGGTCGCAACCCTCTATGGCCGTTACCCCTGCACCGGTGCCCACCGACAGCAGCCTTGTTTCCGGCAGCACCGCGCTGGCCGCCATCCGCAACCGCTTCACCTCATGCAGCAACATGCAGAGTGCGGGATTGTTGGCCACGACGCCGCCATCGACATAGCCTTGGAAGATCGGAAAGGTGATGGGAAAGGCGCCGGTACGCACGCCGACATCGACGGCCAGTTCATCCGCATCCTCGGGGTCACCGCCATGGCTGTCGAACACCTTAGGTGCCCAGCCCCGATGGCCACCCGGCAATTGTTCATCCAGTTTCACGGTGACCGCGACCACGCGGTAATAAAGCTCCTTCAGTCGCCGGTTTCCCAGGCGGGACTGCAGGTACGCCTGCAGATTGGCATTGTCATAGATGGCCACCTTGCCAGCCAGGGCCCCCAGATCACGGCACAGGCTGCTCTCATAGATGGGGGCCGTTCCGTCCCACAGTTCAAACGCATCGCCCAGCCCGTCGGCAGGGTTCTCATGCGCTGCCATCAGCAGTGCGTTCATACCACCCGCCGATGTTCCGGCAAACGCATCGGCGCGCCCCAGGAATCCAGGGAACTTTTCCTCAATGCGTCGCAGCATGGTCAGTGTGGCCAGGGACAGCACACCCCCGCCATCCATCGACAATAGCCGTCTCATGCATGGCCTCCCTCAAAGTGACGTGAGCACACAGGGAAACGAAAGGGAAAAAAAGGAAATCTGTCACCAGCTATTCCCGCCGATGACCCACCCAACGCGTGCAAAGGCGGCAGCCCGTCTACACCAGCGGCGTGAGCGTCCGGCTCATGTCGCTGGTGGGCTCACGAACGCCTTACTCGACGGTGACCTTGCGCGGGCGGCGACCGCCCTCCAACAGCTTCAGACGGCGATCGATCACCTGCTGATAGCCGGACAGAATTTCCGACTGGGCTTTCAGATATTGAATCTCCAGGATCGACCGGGATTCCTCATCCAGCATCAGGGCGCCGTTCAGGCCACTGACCAGGTTGCCCAGCAATTTGCGCAGGCCACCGGCCTCTTCCTCGAAATCCTTCATGGAACATTCCTTCCTGCTAGCAGAATGTTGAGAGCATACACTCCCAACGAGAAAAAATCCTAGAACCTGATATGCAGAACGCCATCGACCATCTTTGCGCTCTGCACTTCCTTTGACAGGACGGAGCGCGGCAGCGGCACGTGCCGTTTGAAGGTGCCGATCCGGATGGTCAGATCCTCCTGATGGCGGCTGATATCCAAGTCGCTCTTTTCCACGAAGGGTAGGTTGATGGTCAGCAGATACCCCTCGCCCTCCTTGGTAAAGGTATAGGGGGCACCCTTATGATAAAACTGGGCCGGGTCGTCACCGCTGAACAGGGCGTCGGCCACGCGCTGCAAATTGCTCACACCGATCACTTCGTCATCGAACAGGGGCAGCGACACTGTCGGCACCGGATCGAAATATTCCCGTACCTCTTGAGCATAGGCAGTCTGCGCCTTCACCCAGCGCGAATAATAGCCGTCGGGCGTATCGGGCAACAGACGGTTGATGACGATGCGGTCGACCGCGACACCGTACATGTTGAAATACATGAAGGCGCGCTGCGTTTCACGGATCACCATCTTTTCCGCCTGGGTGACCAGGCGAACGCTTGTGGTCTCAGGGTCGACCAGCATCTTGTCGACGCCGGTGATGCGCTCGAACAGCTGCATCATGGCGGTGAAATATTTCTCGTCAGGCAACTTGTAGTCGGTGAAGCGCTTGGCGATGGGGCCGGCGAACCGCACAATGTTGCGGTCCACGTTGAAGCGCTTACGTACATACCATTCGATGGTAGAGGTCATGGATACGAAACGCAGACTCTCGCTGGTTGGCGGGCAATCCAGCACGATTACGTCGTATTTGCCTTCCGACATATATTTATTGACGTACATCAGGGCGATGACGTCTTCCATCCCTGGGATGACCGCCACCTCCTCCGCGATGACGTCCGTCAGGCCGGACGAGGTCATCAGCATGGCGAGATAGCGATAGATGTCGCCCCAGTGCTTCTCAATTTCCATCTGCACGTCGATTTCCTGGACGTCCAGATTCTCCGCCGCACGAACCGGTTCGCCGCCATTATGGTCGAACAGCCCGCGGGGCAGGTCGAAACAGTCGAACAGGCTGTGCGCCAGATCGAAGGAGACAACGATCGTGCGATGCCCCTTCTGCGCGCAGGCCAAACCTGTCGCTGCCGACACTGTGGTCTTGCCCACACCGCCCTTGCCCGACATCAGGATGATACGTGGCATCTCTATCCGTTTCGGCGGCGCCAAATGCGCCGCTTAAGATCATTAGGAAAGGCGCCCCAGGAAAAGCGGTTACCGTGGGCGTTGATTAATTCCCCTTAATCCATTAGCGGTGCAAAGGGCAAATGTTTTATATATGCGCTGCACACTGGTACGAGCCGGGCAGGCTTTCCCTGCCTATTCGCCAGTTATATTCATTTTGGCTAGGCATGTTCTGGAATGACTTATTCGAATATTACAAACGACCTTACATTGCCGAATGGCACCTTTTCAGGTGCCCAGACACCGTGGATCGTGCCCTGGCACCGGTCAGCACAGACCCGCGTGACGCTGGTGGCATTTCCCCATGCCGGTGGCACCGCCTCCATGGCCCGGCCCTGGCCGGGGGCTTTACCGGCCTGGGTGGACGTGGTGGCGGTGCAATATCCGGGGCGGGAGACACGATTCGGCGAAAAGCCATACAGCCGGGCCACACCAATGGTAGAAGCGATCGCTGATGCCTTGGTGTCCACGCTTTCGGGGCCGGTCTGTTTCCTGGGTCATTCGATGGGGGCGCTGCTGGCCTTTCTGACAGCCCGCCACCTAGCCGCCCGCGGGCACCGACCGCCCGATCATCTGATTGTGGCCGGTCGTCGGGCACCCCACCTGCCCGACCCCTTCGAACAGGCACATGCCCTGCCGCAGGACCAGTTCCTGGCCCGTCTGCGGCGAATGAACGGCACCCCCGCCGCCGTGTTCGACCATGCGGAGCTGATGGAACTGCTGCTGCCCATGCTGCGCGCCGATTTCGCAGTCAACGAGACCTACAAGCACGAGGATGACACCCCCGCCCCCTGCCCGGTCTCAGCACTTGGCGGCACGCGCGATCCGATGGCGCGACCCGACGAGCTGGAGGCATGGCAGGCACAGGCACCCCAGGGGTTGACCACGCGCCTGTTTGAAGGCGACCATTTCTTCCTTCGCTCCGCCCAGGCAGCGGTCCTGGAACATGTGACGGACATCCTGTCCAAGCTGACATCCCATGCCAGCTGAAGCAACACGAGAACGACCGAGGCGTCATGTCGACCATCCGTATCCTGGCGCTTGATGGCGGGCCGCGCGGCCTGCTGATGAACAGCATCCTGCTGCGGCTGGAGAATGAGCGCCCGGGCCTGCTGGACAGTATCGACATTTTCGCCGGCACCTCGGCGGGCAGCATCTCCGCCGCCCTCATCGCCGCCGCCCCCACCCCGCGCGAGGGCGTTAAGAACGCCATCGAGTTCTGGCGGCGCTGGCGGCCCTTTGCCCAATCAAAACAAAAGAATTCCCGTTCCTGGATGGCGCTGGCCGGGCTCAGCGCCTTTATGACGCATGCCTCGATCTACCGGAACCTGGAGGAGATGCTGGGGGATAGGCGGCTGTCCGACCTGCCACGCAAGCTGCTGATCCCCAGCTTCTGCCTGGATAATGAGGCGTCCTTGCGCGAAAGACGGCAATGGTCGGTGCGCATCTATCACAACCTGCTGCCCGAGCTGCTGGACGATGACGACCGTGTGCTGGACATCTGTATGCGGTCCAGTTCCATCCCCATGGTGCATCCTGTCTACCAGGGCCATATTGATGGGGGGCTGTTCGCCAACAATCCCGCCCTGTGCGCGGTGGTGACGGCCTTGGATTTCGAGGATACGAGCCTGCCGCAGGTGGAGGTTCTGTCACTCGGCCAGGGCATTACCAGCACCTACATGCCGCTGACGCGCGGCGATGTCGGCTATGGCAAGTGGATGCTGGACAAGGATAATCCCATCGCCATCATCAAGGTGGTAATGGAGAGCAACATGCAGGCGATCAATTACCAGTGCAGCCGCCTGTTGGAGGATCGTTTCATCCGCTTCGATCCCGTGCTGACCAGCGATGTCGAACCCGATCCCAAGCGCCCCTTCGCCGAGTACAATAACCGCCAAGAATTCATGGCGACACAGCTGGACCTGCGGCAGGTGTTGAGTCGGCTGGAAGCGGCGAACTGGCCGGCACGATTATCCGGCGGCGCTGCGGGTGCAGCGTCAGAGTGATCGGCAGCCGGGCTCCCAGATCGCCGTCCAGCTGAACCGGGGCGTTAGTATCATTCGCATCCAGAGCCTCCAGCACCACCCGGCGCGAAGGGATGATGCGCACATCGGGCAGCAGGTGGACCCGCCCGCGCAGCACGGCCAGCACATCGCGCAGCAGGGCGCGGCGGCTGGCCTGCGGGAATAGCACCACCTGCAGGCTGTCCGACGCCAGATCAGCCTCGCGCGCCAGGATGAAGCGGCCACCATAATGCCGCCCCTTGCATACCACCACCGATGCCGCCTCATATTCCCCATCATCCAGGATGACGCGGTAGCGCTGGCGACGGAAGCGCAGCAGACCCGCCAGACCGGCCAGGACATAGGCCCCCTTGCCGATGAAGCGTTTCAGCCGCAGGTTGGCACCGGCCACCACGCGCGCGTCATAGCCGGCACCCGCCATCAGCAGGAAGGCCCGGCCCCCACCCGTGCCCAGATGGATGCTGCGTTCCAGGCCACCCAACAGCGTATCGGCGATCGCGTCGATGCCACTACCAAGCCCGATCTCCGTGGCGAAGACATTGGCGGTACCGAGCGGGATCAGCCCGATGGGCAAGTCCATCTCCGCGGGCAGGCCGTTGAACACGGCATTCAGGGTACCGTCGCCGCCGGCCACGATAATGGCGTCCAGCGCCCCATGCTGGCCGATCCCAGCCGCCAGCTGCTCCACCGCGTCGCGTCCCGGTGCCTCCTGCAAAAGCACCTCCAGCCCGGCGCGGCGCAACCGTTCCAGGACAAGCACCATGCGGTCGCGGCGGCGTGGTGCCAGCCTGGCATTGAAGATGACCAGCATCCGCCCAAGGGTTGTCCGGCTGATCAGATCGGTATCCCCCACCCTGACATTCCTCCGCTTTAGCGCCGCCCACCCGCCATGCGGATATAGCGGCATTTCATCACAACTGACAGGGTGGCTGACAAGTGAAGCGGGATCAAGATGTGAACTGATGGTGTGGATGCCCCCTTCACCTGGGCATGGTTGGTTTCCAGGGCAAGGTTTCCAACGGGCTTCACACTGGAGGTCATCATGGAGGCGACATATTTGCTGGTGATCGACCTGGGCAAGCGGCATTTTCAGGTCTGTGGGACGGACGTTAGCGGCAAGGTGTTGTTCAATCGGCCTTTGTCGCGACTGAAGCTGATGGAATTTCTGGCAAAGCAGCCCCGTCGCATCGTCGCGATGGAGGCTTGTTCGACCAGCCATCACTGGGGCCGCATCGCCCAAGGTGCTGGGCACGACATGCGACTGATCGCACCGATCTATGTGAAGCCGTTCGTCAAGCGGCAGAAGGATGACGCGGCGGATGCCGAGGCCATCGCGGAGGCTGCCCGTCGCCCGAACCTGCATTTTGTGGCGGTGAAGAATGCTGAGCATCAGGTGCGGGCGGTCACCTTTCGCACGCGCCAATGTTTCGTGCGGCAGCGGACCTGGCTGATCAACGTCCTGTGCGGCCATCTGGCGGAATTCGGCATAGTCGCACCGGTCGGAGCCGCCAACATCAAGCATTTGGAGCAGGTAATCGGTGAACCGCGCCGGGATTGTCGGCTGCAAAAGTTCGTGAGTCGCGCCGCCAATTGCTGAGCGCTCACGGCGTCATGATAGCTTTGTTCAGCCTCGGCTGGCGGGATATTTCCGATGGGCTCGAGCAGACGGCGGTTGTTGAACCAGTCGACCCATTCGAGGGTTGCGTATTCCACGGCTTCAAAGGATTTTCATGGCCCCCGCCTGTGGATGAGTTCCGCCTTGTAGAGGCCGTTGACGGTTTCGGCCATGGCGTTGTCGTAACTGTCGCCGACGCTGCCGACGGATGGTTCGATACCGGCTAGGCTCAGCCGCTCGGTGTATCGGATGGACAGATATTGGCTGCCCGGAATTGTCTGTTCACCAGGGCAATCGCTTCAGGTTAACGGGATTATTATTTCCGGGCTATCGGTTCTGTG
>NZ_JBMDKE010000060.1:0-27265 GCF_057809555.1 Niveispirillum sp. FG156
CTGCTACGCAGCTCTGGAAACTAAAGCCCTGGCCGCGTAACTATTGAATTCCAGCTTCCGGCAAACCCGGGGCGATTCACCTAAATCACTTAACAGCTAAGAACTGTAGTTGCGGCGTAAAATAACAAAACTCGTTAGACCATCCAAAAATGCCAAAAGCATCACGAAACCCTATGCCTTTAAGATTTTCTAAAATCTCCCAACCAAAATGTTGGTAGCATAAAATTCCCTCGCTATTCCCAATGGGATCGCCATGGTACTCCGGCTCTAGCAGGTGCGTAATTTCCCCGGATTCTCCGACCGTGGCTCGGATTAAATTTTTATGAGAACTAGAATTAAATGGAACACTAAACAACAGCCTACCCCCTTTTTTTAATACCCGAAAGCACTCTTGAAATGCCTTATAAAAATTTGGTATGTGCTCAAACACATCATAACTTAATAAAGCATCGAAAGATTCATCTGCGAATGTTAAGGAAGTGGCATCCTCATTTCTAATGTTCAAACTATTTGTATAACCAAGAGGCACAGCATCACCCAGATACTCGCTTCCCAATAAGTTTACATAGGATTTATCAAGAAAACGAAAAAGGGGCGTCACTTGCTCCATGATGTATATACTAGAATTGGAGTTTAAGTTAAGAAAACTATTAATCAAGTGAATTGAAAATCTAACCCTATTATTAAATCCAGACTCGGGGCAAACCAATCTTTCTCTCCAATTCACATTAGGAAAGCCCGGTGAGTGTTGAAAATCACAGAGAAATTCCACTTGCTTATTAGCTATATTGGAGTATCCATTTACATAGAAGAACTTCTCAGTATCTGGAATTTTTCCATTAATATATTGAATGTGCGCTTCAATTTTATCTCGCTCTATTGCCACAAGATCATTGAATTCATTGATATTTCGAACGAAATAGAATTTCATTTCGACTTCCTCAGACAGGCGGAATTTTTATTGACGGCGTTTTTCAGTGCCTAAGCGACGGGGTAGAATCTAAGAACTTCTAAAGATTATATCCTTAGAGGGCCCCTACCATCAATCTTAGAGTCTTCTCTGATTGGGTTGTTTGAACCGCACCGGGATTGTCGGCGGTTCCCACTCCTGAGAGGATGGGATTAGCATGAGCAAGACAACGAACAAATTTTCAGCCGAGGTCCGCGATCAGGCTGTTCGGCTGGTCCTGGACCACGAGCAGGATGACACATCGTGATGACGGCGGTGTCGTCGGTGGAATCCAAGATTGGCTGTTCAGCGCATACGCTGAACGAGTGGATCTCGACAACGACCATTTCACCCAGCACATCATGGCCGAAATGGCCTGGAGCCGGATGCTCCGGCGGCAGGTCGGACCAGACGTCCCAGCCATAGCTGAAAGCCGGTCGGACCTCGTCAGCGCCCAAGGCCGCCGCCAATGAGTCCCCGTCATCCAGCCGGAGCCGCTGGTTGGCCAGTATACAGACATGCCAGCCACGTCTTGACGCTGCCTGAGCCACGGAACGGGAATATTCAAAATAATGCCCCCCTTTGAACGACAGCGAATGATCGACAATGATCAACTGCCGTCCCGGGGTTCTATCTGCGGCCCCGACCTTCATTCCAAGGGGGCCATGGCATTTTCTACCAGTTCGCAGATCATGTGACCAACGGCGATATGCATTTCCTGGATACGGGCCGTCATGGTGGACGGGACGGGCAGCCAAAGATCGCTGAGAGAGGCCATCGCCCCTTCCTTGGCGCCGGTCAGGCCAATGGTGCGGATACCCATCCCGCGGGCCACATTCATGGCGTCAACAACATTGGCGCTGTTGCCGCTGGTCGATAGGCCGACCAGCACATCCCCTGCCCGACCCACACCGCGCAACTGCCGTGAGAAGACGTCACGGTAACCGTAATCATTGCCGATCGCCGTCAGGGCCGAAGTGTCGACGGTCAGGGCCAGTGCGGCCAGCGGGGCCCGGTCACGCATGAAACGGCCCATCAGTTCAGCCGCTAGATGCTGGCTGTCAGCGGCCGAGCCGCCATTGCCGCAGAACATTACCTTGCCGCCGCCGCGTAAGGATTCGACCATCAGACCGGCAGCCAGCACAACCTTATCCGACAAGCCCTGGAGCTTCGTGAAGTTCTCTGCAATTTGAGCGAAGGTTTCGTTGACAAGATTCAAGTCATTCGACATAGGTTTTCTACTTTCCGGCGGTTCGTCGAAAACTCTTGGCCGTTTCCAACTACTCCGTAAGCTGTAAACTATCGACCACCCGTTGTGCAATGGCGAGGGAGGAGGTCAATCCTGGGGACTCTATCCCGAACAGGTTCACCAGACCCTGGACACCATGATCCTCCTGCGTCTGGATCAGGAAATCGGCTTGCTTCTCCCCCTGACCCGACAATTTGGGACGGATACCGCAATAGGCAGGGACCAGCGACCCGTCCGGCAGGCCAGGCCAGTAAAGCCGGATACGTGCATAAAAGGCATCAGCACGGCGAGGATCGACCCGATAGTCAAACGGCCCGTCTTCCAGCCATTCCACGTCAGGGCCGAAACACCCCTGTCCGGCCATATCCAAGATCAGATGCACGCCCAGTCCTCCATCCTCGGGGATCGGATAGATGAGACGGCTGAAGGGTTCGGCCATGCCCTGCAGGGCGGAATATGGACGGATCGTAACCGGAAAGGGTAGCTGCGACAGTCCAGGCATCCAGACCCGCCGCATAGACCAGTTCACGGCAAGGCAACACCATCGGCTCCCGTCCGCCATTGAATAATAAAGCCATCATCGATTCTTTGCGTGACCAGGAACGGCGTCTCACGCACCAGCACAACTCACCGTTCCTCCACCTCACCCAGCAGTGAAACAATGAAAGCATGGCTGTCGATGATACCCGTACTCGGCGACAGCAGACGTGGCACACAGTGAAGGGCGGCTCTAGCTTCAGCGCCTCGCTTGCATCCAGCAGCCGCAGATCATTGACGCAATTGGCTAGCCCCTGCGCATGCAGGTCATGCCGAGCCTCTCCCGCCCCTCCAGGCACAGCGCATGGGCCGAGCCGCTGAGATAGTCCAGACCAGCTTGTATCACGTCGGAATTGCGCGAGCTGATACCCTCGCCGAAATGCCTGCCAGCCTCCAGAATCAGGACTTCGCGACAGCTGCGCGGGCAATGGCGAAACCGATGACACCCGCCCCGATTACAACACAATCAATTCGGTCCATTTACCCCTCGCTGCACACCACCTGCGTTGAAGAGGCCGTTAGGGGCCGCTCCGCAATCATCTCCCTGACATAGCGGCCCATCAGATCATTTTCGGGCACAAACTTCTGCAACAGCCACAGCGCCCCTTCTGCATCCTGATCAAGGCGCCATTTCAACTCCGCCAGGACAGTCGCCGTCTCCGATGTTGTGACATGGTCTGATGCCTGCATCCTCGTCCGCCATTTCTCCAGTGCCGGGCGGTCGTCAGGTCGATGCTTCAGCAGCATGCGGACCAGATTGACCTGCGCTATATGATGCTCCTGTTCCGCAGCGGCTGTGAACAGTTCAATGGCGCGGTCAGGGTCTTCAGGAACTTCTTGGCCCTGCGCATAGGCATAACCCATCCGGTACTGGCCCGATGCACTGCCCAGTTCGGCAGCGGCAGTATAGAAGGACAGCGCGGCCGGCCGGTCCTGTGGCACACCGATGCCGTTATAGAGCAGGGCACCGTAATTATAGGCGGCGTCGGGATGTTGCTGCTCGGCGGCCTTCAGCAGGTGCTGGGCCGCGACCGCCTGGTCGACAGGCACCCCCTGCCCCAACAGATGGCACAGGCCCAGTTGGAAACGGGCTTCAGGATCATCATCCGCCACCTCCTCGAAATAGGCGATGGCACGATCATGATCGACCAGCACACCCTTGCCGGTCAGGTGGGCCTTGCCCAAGGCTGTCTTGGCCCGCGCATGCCCGGCATCGGACGCCGTCACATACCACAGGATGGCTTCCGCCTGATTGGCGATCATAGCCTTGCCGTTGGCATGCATATCGGCCAGCAGCACCATGCTTTCCTTGTCACCCTTGATCGCGGCACGGCGTAGCCAGGTCTCGGCCGGCGCCATATCCACGGGCATCCCCCCCAAACCGCGCAGATGGATCAGGCCCAGGACACGCATGGCGCCGATGATGCCCCCATCCGCCGCACGCAGCAGCCAGCGTTGGGCCTCCTTTGAATCCGCCGTTACACCGGTTCCCCATAGCAGGCAACCACCCAGATGATAGAAGGCGGTTTTGTTTCCCTGCTCCGCAGCCTGACGGTAAAGCTGGAAAGCATCCTCCGGGCCCTGGCCGGGGACTTCCCCGGCGCTGATCAGGCCCGCCAACCCGATCATGGCGGCGGAGCTGCCCTGAGCGACCGCCCGGCCATACCATTCGATGGCCCCGGCAACATCCCGCGTCCCTTCATCCTCATCCAGGCTCAACAGCCAGGCCAGCAGCACCTGTGCTTCCACATGCTCCTGTTCAGCTGCTTTCCTGGCCCAATGGCGGGCTTTTTCCCTATCCCGCAGAACAGGCAGTGACTGTCTGCCTTTGCCAGTCACGTTCGTTTCAGGAATGCCAACCGCATAGGCCGCAGCCAGCCGGGCCTGTGCCAGAGGACGGCCCGCAAGTGCCGCCTGCTCATACCAGCGCAAGGCCGCCCCCGGATCGGGCAGCGTCCCCTGCCCCCGCCAAAGGGCCTCCGCCAGCGCCAATTGACAATCCGCATCCCCCGTCTGGGCCGCTTCATGCCAGATGGAAACCGCCTTTGACAGTTTCGCGCGGGCAGCGGCGCGACAGCCCCGCTGGTGCGGGGTGCCAAACAGCCGGTCGGACAGCCGGCGCCAGGGGGTATGCGAGGCAGGGGGGGGCATCATTCGGTGCACTTCCAGACAGACAGGCTTTTGATCTAACCCGGCGGCGAGACGTACGGAAGCCCGAACTCCCGATGTAGCATGTCCAGCCAGGCCGGCAATGCCACCCGGTCGCGGTCATAAAGATCGATCACGGTCTGCCGGGCAGCGGCCCGCATTGCCTGCCGCCGCTCCGCCGGCATATCCAACGCCATGCCCAGGCCGGCAGCCACCGCAGCCGGGTCATGGAACGGCACCAGGATGCCGTTCCCCCCATGCGCCACCACTTCCGTCACGGGGGCGGTATCAGACGCGACAAGGCTGACCCCGCAGGCCATGGCCTCCAGCATCGACCAGCTGAGCACGAACGGGTAGGTCAGATAGAGATGGGCCGCCGAGAGGCGCATGAGGTTGATGAAATCCGGGTGTGGGATGGTGCCCAGGAAATGGACACGGTCCAGCGGCAGCTGGTCTCCAACCTCGGCCAGAAGCTTTTCACGCCAGCTTCCTTCCCCCTCCGGTGGGGTTCCATAGGAAACCCCATCCCCGCCGGCGATCGCCAGATGCAGGTCGGGCCGGCCCCGCAGCAGGTCCACCGCCGCCCGCATCAGGATCGGAAAGCCGCGATAGGGTTCCAGATCGCGGGCAACATAGGTGACGAGCGGCATGCCCGGTTCCAGATGCCTGCCATCCGGCAGGATGTGGGGGTGGGGCTGGCCGGGGCTGGCCGTGACCGTGTCGATCCCGTCATGGATGAGGGCCAGCTTCTGGCGCAGGATCGGCGGATGCAGGTCGCGCTGCCAGCGGGTGGGGCTGACCCCCCGGTCGACCGCCGCCAGCCCCAGCAGATGGTGGGCATTCAGGCTGCGCACACGCGCCAGATGATACAGGGTGACCGGCGCGGGCGGGTCGAACCCGACATCCGCGCCCACCCCATGGTAATAGAATTCGAAATAGCCGATCAGCGGCACATCGGGCCACAGATCCTTGAGATACAGGATCTCCCCCCAGCCATTATGGCCGATCACCAGATCGGGCCGGTACCCCGTCCGGGACAGCAACGCACACTGGGCCAGCACAGTCTGGCCCCGTCCCATCGCCTGGTCGGCCCGGACCAGATAGGGGTGCGGGCGACTGTCGGCGGGACTATCCACACTGTAGCGGTGCAGCGTCACACCCGGCAGTTCCCGCACGGGATCACTGGCCATCGCATCGACCTGCACACCGGGAAGACGGGCCAGATATTGGGCAAGGTGCAGAAACTGACCTGGGAAATCCTTGTGCAGAAACAGAACCTTGTACATAGCTTATCCATCCGGGTCCGGCGGCGCCCCGCAAAGTGGCGCACCCATGATGATGCAGCAAGACAATTGGGTTGCATGGTCAGACTGTGCCCATATGCTGCGCCAAACCCCTGATCACCCGATCCCATAAGACGCGGAGTAGACCCTTGCAGTTCATCTGGCCGGACAATGCCATCGAAGCCGTCCCCGGAACCTGCCCGGTCTGCACCCATGACGGCGTGCATGAACTGGTACTGGTGCTGCCCGGTGCCGGTCCGCGGGGTGAGGATTGGCGGATCGTGGAATGCCCGGCCTGTACCTCCCGCTTCTCCACCGACCGCGCTGGGGCCGACTACCGGGGGGACGAGGCACCCGATGTCACCTTCGTCCACTATTACATGGAACAGGGGGCGGGCCTGCGTTCCATGCTGGAACCGCTGGGGTTCATGGAGCCGGGCCAGGGCCGCATGCTGGAGATCGGGGGCGGTTTCGGCTTTCCCAGCGATTATGTCCAGACCGTACTGGGCTGGACCGCCAAGGGCTATGATCCGTCGGGCATGGCCGTGCTGGGCCGGGACTATCTGGGCCTGGATATCACCCGCGATTACTGGACCAGCGACACCCCCCTGACAGAGCCGTTCGATGTCGCCTACGCGTCAGAGGTGATCGAGCATATCCCCGAACCGGCCCCCTTCCTGGCCGCCATGCGCCATGCCGTGGGGGATAAGGGCATCGTGGCGCTGACCACCCCGAATGGCGCCGCCCTCAATCCCGGTACGACGCCGGGCATGCTGATCCCCATTGCCAGTCCGGGGCTGCATCTGACCCTGTTCAGTGCCAAGGGGCTTGAGATGGCGCTGTCTGAAGCCGGGTTTGCCAATGTGCGGGTGGAGGTGCATGGCACCGCCCTGCGGGCCCTGGCCGCCAACATCCCCCTGCCACCGCCGCGCCATCTGGATGATGAACGCTATATCGACTATCTGCGCCGGCGCATCGCGACACCGGACATGGTGGCGCCCCTGCTGTCGGGCCTGCGGTACCGGCTTTTGAAGGAACTGGTGAATGCCGGGCGCAATGATGAGGCCCTGGCGCTCTACGCAGAAATAGCCGTTTCCATGCGTCTCCGATTCGGCATCGATATCGAAAAGCCGGAGGGGTTACCGGTTCCGGATGCCGGGATCGATGGGCGGGGATGGTTGGCCCTGCTGCCGGGGAACATCACGGGCCTGCTCTATTTCCGTGCCGTCCTGGCCAATAATGCAGAGGCTGATGCACGGGCCGCCGCCCTTTATGCGGGTCAGGCGGCCCTGATCGGGGCCTCGCTGCGGCGTGCGATCCGTCCCCTGGGCATCGAGGATGGCGAAACAGAGTTGCTGTCCATGGCGGCCATCCGGCTGCATCTGACGGCGTCCATCGGCATCGGGGGCAATGCCGCACCGCTGTTGACGATGATCGAACGGGGCGACGACGACGATGGTTTGCTGCTGCCGGTCCCGTTCAGACAGGCACTGCGCCAGGCGGTCATCGATGATCTGCGGGCGACACGGCATCCCAATATCCTCTGGCAGGGACTGCTGCCCCAGGAACTGGGGACGCCGGACGAACTGGCGCTGCTGCACCGCACAATACAGGGGGGCATCCCGCTTTCCATCACCCCCGCCTTCGCCGCGATCGAGGCGGCAGGGGATGCAGCTTCGGCGCGCGCCGCCTTCTGGTCGATCTGGACCACCCCCCGTGCGGATGAGGCGCCAGCCACGATCAGCCACGCGCGAAAGTTGACACTGATTCGGCTTGTTCTGCTTGGCGCGCATAGCGAAGCAGGTCTGTTGTTCACTGCCTGGGGAGATCCATCCCTTGCTGAGGACGCCTCCGTGGCCACGGCGCTGTCCATCGTGGCGGCGGCAACCCAAGCCTGCGCGCCAATTTTGCCATGACCCGTCAAGGTCATAGTCCATATGGCATATGTGCTGCGCCTGCTAAGCGCCTTGCTCCTTCACGCTGAGAATGCTACAAATTAGAAGACTTTCTATCCTTGATGGTCGGGCAACTTTTTGCTCGGAAGTTTCGTTCCGGATAACCGGATTTGAGAGATAAGACGGGGGTTGGTGATGGCGACGTTGGCTGGTGGCAGTACGGTTGCTACGATAGGTTTGACCGTAACGGAAAACACGACTGTCAGCACCATCTTGGCGGAGCAATTTTCGTCCGTCACAGAGGCGGAGCAGGTGACGATTGCACTGAATGCCCTTAACTTGATCTCGACGCCGGTTCTGGTCGGTACCTTCGAGGCGACCTCCGTTCAGAATGAAACGGTCACCACGACGACCTCCGGTGGCGTGGCCGTCGTGAATTCTGACAATAGCGGCTCTGGCACCAGTAACAGCATTACCAACTTGGTGGTTGATAGCGGTGTTGGCGGCCTCATCCTCGGCGGTACCGGCAACGCCAGCACGTTGACCGGCGTCATCCTCAGCGATACCTCCGCCACCAGCCTGATCGTCGGCAATGCCGGATCGTCGATCATTAATGCCAACTTCTCCACGAAGAACCTGACGATTGTTGCCGGTGCCGGCAATGACACGATCGTCACCGGCACCGGCAATGATAGGGTCGGCATTGGTGAGGTCGGTATCGTCAACGCCGGTGGCGGTGCGGACACCCTGATTGGCGGTTCCGGCTCGGCGACCCTGGGTGGTGGCGCCGGTGCGGACAGCATCGTGGCCGGTACCGGCGGCAGCATGCTGATCGGTGAGGTGGGCGACGACACGATGATCGGCGGCGCCGGCAACGATGTCTTCATCTATCGCTCCGGTGATGGCTCTGACGTGATCAACGGCTTTAATCCGGCCTCCGATACACTGGCCCTGTTGGTCACTGGCGTGAACCTGTTGGACGTGGTTTCCCGTGCGACCGTGTCGGGTGGCAACACCATCATCACCATGGCCGATGGTTCCACCATTACGCTTGCCGGTGTGACGGGGATCAATGTCAACTGGTTCGCGATCAAGTAACGATATTTGATGAGATGATGTTGGAAATGGCGGACAATTGTCCGCCATTTCTTTTTGTTATCGTCACATGCGTTTCAGCAGACGTAGGGCATGATGGACATGTCGATCACCAATAGTCTGACGCCGGTCCAAAGCCGTGATTCCAGCACCGACCGTTTCCGGTCCTCGGCACAGATACTCCCCCTGCCTGAGGGGCTTTATCTGGTTTGCGTGAAACCAACGGGCCAGCCGCTTCGCATCGTGAATGGCGTTGGGTTTCCGGCGGTACAGATTTCCTCGGTTCCGCAGCCGGGCACCCTGACGCCTTCCTTCCTGACAAAGGGGGAACTGGCACCCGTGGTCTGGTTGAGCGGTATGGACGAAGCCGTCATCACCGTTCCGGCCGGTTCTGCCCCCCTGCTGGTCACCAATTATCTCTATGGGCCGGAATTGCAGAAATGCCCGGACCTGGAGATCAAGCGGCTGAACCGTGTAACCACAGCCCCGGCAGTGGGGCTGAGTGTTCATGTCCATATCCAGCAGCAGGGCGAGCGGCATTTCAACGCCGGCGAATGGGCTGCCTCGGACGAGCCTTTCTGGATCGAGGCGCTGCGGGTGGAGGTGACCCCGGCTGTCGGTCAGCTGCTGCAATATCATGTGCCGGGTGCCAGTTCGTCTGACGGGAATTGGACCCCTGCCCCCGGTCGTCTGGGCAATCCGGGGGGGGCTCCCCTGGCCGGGATCGCCTTCCGGCTGCTGCCTCCTCTGGCGAATACCCACCGTGTGGTCTATGCGGCCCGGTTCCTGCGCCATGGAGAGATGACGGGTACCGATGGTGAGCCCTGCCGGTCGCCACAGGCGCAGGACCCGATGATCGCCCTTCGGGTTGCCATTGTCCCCCGTTGACGGTCCCCAGGTTTCCCCCGATCCGGCTTCCGCCCCATCAAGCCGGACCTTGTTACGCTCACGCCTTATCAAGGCTTTAACGGATCGGGAGCAGGATCTGGCCATTCTGCTGGCCATCCGTCTGGCGCGGATGGAGCCGCCGCATCCTGATGACCTGACCGTTGCCGCTACGGCCTGGGTCATCCGGCGTGATATGGAACAGGCGAAGCGCCTGCTGCTTGAAGCCCTGCGGATTGATCCCTATCACGCCATGGCCGCAAAGGCCCTGGCCGCGCGCAGCACGCCGATACCCGCCGAAGCGCTGCTGGCCCTGCGGTGGCATGCCGAAACCAATCCGGAGGCGGCACAGGCCCTCATTACCCATGCACTGTCCACCGGCCAGCCTCTGGCCTATGTGACGGGCCGGCGCATCCATTGCGTCCTGCCGCCGGGCGCCTGGGAGCTTTCCCTGCGCTGGCGGCAATTGACGCTGACCCAATCCAGGCTGGATGCATCTGATCAACCGAGGCTTACGGCCCTGGCGATCCCGGATGGCCTGCGGGGGATCGTCGATCCGGTGGTGGTGGTGAACGGAACGGACCTGTCCTCCGGCCCGATTGCCGCTTCATGGCTGTCGGCCCCCCGCCTGACCTCCATCATCCAACCCGGCAGTACCGCCCGCTGGCCCGCCCGCCGGCCCGCCTGCTGGATGGTGCAGGCTGCCGACCTTGCCTGCCCCTCCCGTCCCGTTTCCCTGCTGCTGCGCGACGGAAACCGCGTCCTTTCCCGGCATGTCACCACCCCGCCCCCATCCTCGACCTGTCCCCAGGATGTCCCTGCCCTGGAGATTGATCTCCCCGCCGACGCCACTTGTCCGGGCCTGTTCTTCGAACTGACCGGGGAACCGCTCACCGTTCCCGGCGTCGCCGGCCCTGATGACGGAATTGTCGATGTCGTGGTGCCGGTGCATGGCGACCTTGAGGCGACAAAGGCCTGTTTCAACGCCCTGTTGACCCGTTCCCCCGGCACTGCCATGCGGATTCTGGCCATCGATGATGCCAGTCCGGACGAACGGATCAGCAGGCTTCTGGATGGGCTGGCCGCCGCCGGGAAGATTGCCCTGATCCGCAATCCGGGCAATCTGGGCTTCGTGCGGTCGGTCAATATCGGCATGGCCCAGCATCCGGGGCGGGATGTCGTCCTGCTGAACGCCGATACCCTGGTCAGCGACGGCTGGCTTGGCCGTCTGCGCGCCACCGCCCACCGGGATGCGGACACAGGCACCGTCACGCCCTGGTCGAATGACGCCACCATCTGTTCCTATCCGGCGGCCAATGCGCCGACCGCCCTGGCAAGCGTCGATATCGATGCGCTGAACCGGCTGGCGGGCCAACATCTGGCCGGGCAGACGCTGGACA
Source organism: Niveispirillum sp. FG156 (assembly GCF_057809555.1). Taxonomy (NCBI): domain Bacteria; kingdom Pseudomonadati; phylum Pseudomonadota; class Alphaproteobacteria; order Rhodospirillales; family Azospirillaceae; genus Niveispirillum; species Niveispirillum sp. FG156. Next base: position 11,442 of record NZ_JBMDKE010000060.1, read on the forward strand.
TTCCGACGGCAGTCGGCTTCTGCATGTATATAAGGCGGGACTGTCTGGCGCGGGTCGGCTGGTTTGACGCCGATGCCTTCGGCACCGGCTATGGCGAGGAGAATGATTTCTGCTTGCGGGCCGCCACCGCCGGCTGGCGGCACCGTATGGCCCTGGATCTGTTCGTCGGCCATGTCGGCAGCGCTTCCTTCACCACGGCCAAACAGGCCCGGATCGACGCTGCCCTGGCCGTCCTGGAACAGCGCTATCCAGGATATCAGGCTGATATCCACAGCTTCATCGCCGCCGATCCCCTGCGCCCGGCACGCCGGCGGCTGGATCTGGCGCAACTGGAGAGGCAGGGGTCCCGGCGCCCGGCGCTGATCATCTGTGCGCAGTTGGGCGGGGGAACGGATCGCTTTATCGACCGGCTGGTTGAGAACAGGGGCAATGGCGGGCAGGATGTACTGATCCTGCGGCCTGAGCCGCCGGAGGCCGGGCGTCCGACGCTGCGGCTGGAGGCCCCGGATGCGCCGCATCTGACCAATCTGATTTATGATGCCGGGACGGAACTGGACGATCTGCGGGCCGATCTGGTGCGTCTGGGCGTGGCCGGTGCTGAACTGCATCATCCGGCACAGCTGTCGGGCGATCTATTGTCACGGCTGGCCGGCTGGTTCCCCTACCGGGTCCATATCCATGACTATGGCTGGATATGCCCCCGCATCAACCTGCTGGACGGCGATTGGAACTATTGCGGAGAGCCGGAGACGGCCCAATGCGAGGTTTGCGTCGCAACGCATGGCGATCTGTTGGGCATCGACCGCTCGGTGACCGCCTGGCGCGACCTGACACGGCAGATATTACAGGGTGCCCAGACCGTCGGCTGCTCCAGTCACGATGCAGCCAACCGCATGCGGCGCTATGTGCCGGCGGCCCGCTTCCAGGTGGCACCCGCCGAGACAGCCCGGCGTGCCCCCCCTTCCCCGGCCCTGGCGATCCGGCAGCCGGGAGAGGCGCTGCGTATCGTGGTCCCCGGCGCTATCGGACCGCCCAAGGGCTATGGATTGCTGCTGGATTGCGCGCGCGATGCGGCGGAACGGGGCCTGCCGCTGCTGTTCCTGGTCCTGGGCTACAGCATGGATGATGATGCGCTGGCCGATACGGGCCGGGTCTTCATCACGGGCCAGTACCGGGAAGAAGAGGTTCCCGCACTCCTGACGGAACTGCGCCCGCATGCGGCCCTGCTGCCGTCTGTCTGGCCGGAGACCTGGTGCTATGCGCTGAGCCATGTGATGGCGGCTGGCCTGCCCGTGGCGGCCTTTGACATGGGGGCCCAGGCGGAAAGGCTGCGCATGGGCACCGGTGGCCTGCTACTGCCGGCAGGCCTGCCGGCGAAGGCCGTCAATGATGCGCTGCTGGCGGCCTTCCCGCCTTATACCATCGGCTTGAAAGAGTGACCGATGGTCAGTCTTTCAAGCCCTTCAATCGCCAGCGCCCACATCTGTGGGCTCGGCTACGCCGCACGTGCGGCGCGGCGGCAGCGCCGCCGGGAGCGGTTTCCGGTTAACCGGAAACCGCTCTAATAAACCCGGTTGCGCATCGAATATTCCAGATGCTTCACGATCAGGCGCGAATCATAGGATGACACATCCTTCAGCAAGGTTTCCCAATGCTGCAGATAGGGGATGCCAATGGGATTGCGCTGAAGAAGGTCGCGTTTAATGAAGGGGCAGCGGCTTGTCACCAGCAGTTCGTCCCAGAAGAAATGCGTCTGGTTCAGGGCCACACCCTCACGCAGGAAGCGTCCGATCATCTCCAGATAGCGATAGCGGACGGGATCGTCCTTGGGGTCGGTCTCCTCCAGATAGGTCTCGATCGGACCGGAGACGCGGGCGACCATGGCCCGATAGGGATAGAGGGCCTGACACCGCAGACCATATTTCATCAGGTACTGCGTCAGCCCGATCTCCCCGAAACGGACCACCCATTCCTTGCGCCGGTAATAGGGCAGCCAGCGCCAGAACCGGCGGAAGGCCGGGTCCCGGAGGGCCTGGGGATGGAACAGCAGGAAATAGCTCTGCAGGTGGAAAAGGCGCGACCAGCAGTCGGTGATGCCCCAGACATCCGCTTCCGCAGGGTCGGCATTGCCGATGATCTCCCCCAGATCCTGCAGAGGGCCGTAGATGCTGTCATTGGTGACCAGCAGCATTTCCAGGCTGGTCACATCGGGGATCTGGGCGATGCCATCCTTGAAGGCACCGAAATCATAGCCGACATTGGAACGCCAGAGAGTCCGCGCCACCAGGGGCGTCAAACGCTCCACGCTGGCGGCGGGAAAGCGGGGTGAATTGCTGGTAAAGACGATGGTGAAACCAGCACGCCGCAATTCGCTCAGATAATGCAGGACATAATCATGGATGACACCGCGCTTGTCGAAGTGATTGAAAACCACCACCCGCTTTGCGCCGGCCAGAACATCCTCTCCATCCCACTTGCGGCGGATGTAGTTTGGCCGAAAAACATAAAACACATAGGCACGGATGAAATCGAGCAGATCGACCATCTCCTCGTAAAGCCATCTTATCTTATTTCGGAGTCTCATGGTTATTCTATCTGAATTAGGCTTGTCGCCATTACTTGAGCTTCTGATAACCGAGGGAGGGTTACCACATAAGGAGTTGATTTAGTATACGGGTTTCGTACCGGCTGACCAAACAAAACCAACCTTGCCGGCACCGAACATGGCAGACAGGGTTTCGATCAACATTTGAGGCTGGCACCCATTGCGATATATCTGCGGTCCGAACCTCGAAAATGAGAAGTATGTTCGTCATGTCAGATCGCCAACCGGAAACGGTCGCGGCCCGTACCGACCGGTTTGAGGAATTCCGGGCCGATGGATCACCCTCCCTCGCCCTGGCATTCGCCGATATCGGACGCGGTCTGGCCTGCTGGCGCATCTGGCTGACCCTGGCCGCCAGCGATATCCGCCAGAAATACCGGGGCTCGCTGCTGGGTCCCCTCTGGGTGACGATCAGCATGCTGGCCTTCACCGTGGGCATCGGTGTCGTTTATGCCAACCTGTTCAATGTCGATGTCCATGCCTTCCTGCCGCATGTCGCCGTCGGCATGGTGGCCTGGACCCTGATCACGGGCCTGATCAATGAAAGCTGCACGGCCCTGATAGAGGCCGAGGGCTATCTGAAACAGATCCGCCTGCCCCTGACCCTGTTCGTCTGCCGGGTCGTTGCCCGCAATCTGCTGGTGCTGCTGCACCATGCCCTGATCGTCGTGGCGGTCCTGCTGTGGTTTGGCGTGCCGGTCTCGCTTCTGGATGTGGGGCTGGCCTTGCTGGCCCTGGTGCTGCTGGCCCTGTCCGGCTATGGCTGGGGCCTGGCGCTGGCCTGCATCTGCATGCGGTTCCGCGATGTATCGCAGATCGTGGCCACCATCATCACGGGCGCCTTCTTCATCACGCCGGTCCTGTGGAAGGGCAGCTTCCTGGCGGTCGGGCATCCGGCCCTGCTGTTGAACCCGTTCTATTATCTGCTGGAAATCCTGCGCCAGCCGCTGACCACCGGCCATAGCGATCCCATGCACTGGCTGGTATCGGGGCTGATCGCACTCACCGGCCTGATGGCAGGGCTGCTGACCTTCCGGGCGGCCCGCCCCCGCATCACTTACTGGACGTGACCCGATGAGTGTCGAAATCCGCCTTGAGGATGTCAGTGTCCGTTTCCAGATTTTCGGGCTGCATGGAAGGTCCCTGAAGAAGACCGCGCTCAACCTGTCGACGGGCGGGCGTATCGGGCGCGAGCCGGGGGCACGGGTGCATATCGATGCGCTGGCGGGGGTCAATCTGCACCTGCAGGAGGGCGACCGCGTGGCGCTTGTCGGGCATAATGGCGCCGGGAAAAGCACCTTGCTGCGCACCATGGCCGGCATCTACGAACCCACGGGGGGCCGGGTCCATGTCCGGGGCCGGGTCTCCCCCATGTTCGACCTGATGGTCGGCATCAATCCCGAGGCCACGGGGCGGGAGAATGTGCGGCTGCGCGGCCTGCTGCTGGGCATGAGCGCGGCGGAGGTCGATGCCTATGCGGGGGAAATCAGTGCCTTTTCGGGTCTGGGCAGCTATCTGGACCTGCCGGTGAAGATCTATTCCTCGGGCATGCTGCTGCGGCTGATGTTCGCGGTGACGACAGCCATTTCACCGCAGATCTTGCTGCTGGATGAATGGATAACGGCGGGGGACAGCGCCTTCATGGAGCGGGCCGAACAGCGGGTCAACAGCCTGATCGACCGTTCCGCCCTCATGGTGATCGCAACCCATAACCGCGTCCTGGTCGAGAGATTGTGCAACAAGGTGGCCGTGCTGGAGCAAGGCCGCGTCGTGGATTTCGGCCCCCTGACGCCCCACCTGCTGGACCGCGCCATGGCGGCATGAAAGCTGCCTGCATCAACGCAGATATGGGTATGGTTTGCCCATTGCGGCCATGGCCGTGTATAGGCACCTTCTCGGCAATCATCCGGACAGGGGCGTCGGAAAGATGCGGGTGATCGGCTATCTGGAAGCATACACCGACAATGTGCTTGTCGGATGGGCCTATAATTCTGCGGAGCCGAAGCGCCGCCTGTTGCTGGGCGTGGAAGTGAATGGGGAACCGGTGGCGGCTGGCATCGCCCACCTGGACAGGCAAGATGTAGCCCAGGGCGGACATGGGGATGGCCAGTGCGGTTTCCGCATCCTCGTATCCATCGATGCCGGTCAGCCCTTCCTGGTGCGTGAAGCGTCAAGCGGCACCATCCTGTTCACACAAGACGACCTGCCCGTACCGGACGAGACGTCGCTGGCCAGCGATGCCTCCCTGATCCGGGGCAATGTCGATACGGTGTTGGGTACCAACATCAAAGGCTGGTGCTGGCACCCGCATGCCGCCGACCGGGCCGTGCGGGTATACGCCCTGGTCGATGGCAGGGAAGTCTGCGCCACGGATGCGGACGAGATGCGCGGCGATCTGATCAATGCCGGTATCGGCAATGGTCGGCATGCCTTTTCTCTACCCATGCCCTTCTGGATGCTGGATGGCGTCACGCGTGAGGTGAGCGTGGTTGCGGAGGGTTATGGCCCTTTGCCGGGCAGTCCTGTGAGCTTCAGTGGCCTGACCGAGGGGGCGCGGCCCTTGCTGAGCCGGCTGTTGGCCATCCCGGATGGGGATAAGACGTCGCGGCAAGGGGTGGGGTTGCTGCTCGACTGCTATCTGCGCCATGTCGAAACACTGCTTCCCCGCTCCGTCGGGTTTGCCTATTACGCCGACTGGTACCGGGCGCAGGCGGGAGAGATTTCGCTGGCCGACTGGCCGGCGGAACTGCCGGAACGGGCACTGCGCCTCAAGGCGCCTGATGGCAGCTCTTATCTCCTGTGCGTCGATGAAGGCGTCGTCCCCTTCGCCAATGCTGCACAGCGGCTGCTATCCCTGGCCGTGGAGACGGGGGCGGACATCGTCTATGCCGACATGCAGGTGACGCGTGACGGCAAACCCTTCCCCTGGTTCCGTCCGGCATGGAGCCCCGATCTGGCACTGGCCCAGGATTATATGCGGGGTGTCACGCTGATCCGGGAAGAGGTTCTGGCCCGGCAAGGCCAACGGCGGACCCTGGCCGGCATGCGGTACGGGGCGATGCTGTCAATCGATCCGGCCCGTATCGTGCGATTGCCGGAAGTGCTGGGCAGCCTTGAGCGTCCACCGGCACAGGCCGTCAGTATGGATATCGCGCAATTGATCGCAACCTGCCTGTCCGGCAGGGCAGAGGTGGAAATCATCAATCCCGAACAGGGGCTGCGGCGTATCCGCTGGGGGCTGCCCGCCAATCCCCCCCGCATCAGCCTGATCATTCCCACCCGCGACCGGCTGAACCTGTTGCGCACAGCCGTGGACAGTATCCGGCAGCGTACCCGGTACCCGAACTATGAAATCCTGATCATCGACAATCAGAGCGAACAGCCGGAAACACTCACCTGGCTGGAAGCAGGGAAACATCAGGGGCATTTCCGCGTCCTTCCCTATGACGCCCCCTTCAATTACGCCGATATGAACAATCTGGCGGCAGCACAGGCCGAAGGAGACATTCTCGGCTTCATCAACAATGATGTGGAACTGATCACGCCGGACTGGTTGGAAACCGCCATCGGCTTGCTGGCGCGACCCGAGGTTGGGGCTGTCGGCACCCGTCTTCGCTTTGCCAATGACATGCTTCAGCATGGCGGTGTCGTCGTCGGAACGGGCGGTCTGGCGGAAAATGCCTTCCAGCATGTCGGCGTGGCGGATGAGGGATATTTCCACCGCACGCAGGTGGCCGGCAATTACAGTGCGGTGACGGCTGCTTGCCTGTTCATCCGCCGGGCCGATTTCCAGGCATTGGGCGGGTTTGACGCCGACAATCTGCCCGTCGCCTTCAATGATGTCGATCTCTGCCTGCGCCTGCGCGAGCAGGGGCGCATCATCGTATGGACCCCCCATATCGACCTGTACCATTATGAAAGCGTCAGCCGGGGCCGCGACGACACACCTGAAAAACGGGCCAGAGCCATGAAAGAGGAACTGTATATGCGCCGTCGCTGGTCCCACCTCGCCATGGCCGACCCATATTACAGCCCCAATCTGAACCTTGACGGTGTCCCCTTTACTGGTCTGGCCCTACCGCCCCGCCAGGCCTGGAGACGCTGATGCCTGTGCAAGGACATTTCGACTGTATCCGCGGCCGTGCCGTCTGCGGCTGGGCCTGGGACCCGTCAAAGCCGGACGAACGGATCACGGTTCGTGTTCTGTTCAATGGTGAACCCGTGGCCAGCGGCCCGGCTGCGACCCATCGTCCCGACCTGCAGGCCGCCGGAATCGGATCGGGTCAGCATGCCTTCTTCGTCTCCCTGCCCGACAGCCATCTGGATGGCCGTGAAGGGGAACTGACCGTACAGGGGGCCGACGGTGCGGCGCTGGCCGGCACGCCAACCCGTCTGACATTACCCAACCTGCGTTTCCGACCGCTGGAGCCGCTGGATACTCCCCCACCGATCACCCTGTCGGTCTGTGCGATCGTCAAGGATGAAGGGCCCTATCTGCTGGAATGGCTGGCGCATCACCGGCTTGTTGGGGTGCAGCATTTCGTTATCTTCGACAATGGCAGCACTGACGGCAGCGGGTCCTTGCTGGCCGGGCTGGCAAGGGCTGGCATTCTCGATTATGTGCCCTGGCCGAACATACCGGGCGTGGCTGCTCAGAGACCGGCCTATATTGCCGGGCTGGCACGTCTGGCGGAGCGCAGCCGTTGGGTTGCTTTCATTGATGCCGACGAATTCCTGAACCCGCTGCGGGGCGAGACGGTTCCAGACATCCTCAAGGATTACGAAACGGCTGCGGGGCTGATGGTGCCCTGGCGGCTATACGGGTCTAACGGTCATCAGGACCAGACGGACGATCTGGTGGTACGACGCTTCACCCGCCGCGCACGCCCGGAAGACCCCCGCAACAATCTAGTGAAAACCATCGTCCAGGCCCGCACCGTGCTTCGGCCTGACATCCATACGGCTCAGGTAAGCCAAGGTTGTCTCGTGGATGAATTCTGGCAGCTAGGCGGCTGCCAAGGCCACCCAGACAATCACGCGGTGCCGGCGGCCGAGCGCCTGGTTCTCAACCATTACTTCACCAAATCCAGGGCGGAATGGCAGCAGAAGCGCAACCGGGGCCAAGCGACGGAACAGGCCGGATCGGTGGCATGGCGGCGGCCCGATAATCATTTCACAACGCATGACGTCAATGATGTCGAAGATACTGGCCTTGCCAACCGCGCTACGGCGATCCGGCTGGAAATGGATCGGCTGCGGGCCTTGCTCAGAGAAAATGACTAGCCGCGCAAAGAGCCATCTTTGGACATAGGCCACCATCGCCGGACTTGACTTGCTCTTGCCGGAACGGCCAATTTCGCGCTGCACTCTAAACCGCTTGGCATGAGTTGCAGATTGTTAGAAGGGACAGCATGGTGCACGCAGAGGTGAATACGGAGGAGAATGCTGGACCTCCGTCACACACGATGCTGGAGGCACTGCGTTTCATCGCTCGCCACCATGGTCTGCACCTTTCACAGGAACAGCTGATCCGGCAGTTCGCCCGCAGCCAGGGCGAGGTATCGTCCGCCAGCATCGTGGCCGCTGCGGAGCAGAACGGCCTGAAAGCCCAAAGAACCCGCCTGCGCTTCGAACATCTGCTGCGCCTGGGCCGTGCCGTCCCTGCCTTGTTGCGCATGAAGGACGGCACGGCGCAGATCCTCGTCGGCACGCATGCGCAATCGTCGCCGCCTGTTGTCATGATCCGCAATCCGGCGGATGGCGCACAGCCGCAGCCCCATGATCTCGTCAGCCTTTCGGAAATCTGGGACGGCGAAGCGGTCCTGTTCAAACGCAAGCATGGATCGAGCCAGGCCGAGGAAGATTTCAGCCTCGGATGGCTGGTGCGGCAGTTGGTCAAGGACAAGCGCATCTTCCGGGATGTCGGTTTCTCGGCACTGGCCATGTCCTTCTTCGCCCTGGTGCCTCCTCTGCTGTATTTCCTGGTGGTCAACCGGGTGCTAGTGCATCAGCGCATGTCAACCCTGTTCGTGCTGACAATCGGGATCGGTTTCGTCGTGATCTTCGATACGATCTTCGGGTATCTGCGGCGCTGGCTTGTCGCGGAGGGGACGGCACGCACCGATGCACGGATCGGGACTTATATCTTCGACCGGCTGATCGGCCTTCCGATCGAAGTGTTCGAGCGGCAGCCCACGGGCATGATCAGCTTCAAAATTTCGGAAGCCAACCGCATCCGTAATTTCCTGACGGGTCAGGTCTTCTCCACTCTGCTGGATAGCACGGTACTGATCGTGCTGCTGCCCGTCATGTTCTACATGCACACGCCCCTGACCTTCTTCGTGCTGGGCTTGGCGCTGGTCATGTTCCTGGTGATCCTGCTGTTCATGCCGGCGGTCGGCAGGGCTTATGGCCGTGTGGTGCGCGCCGAACAGGCGAAGGGATCATTGTTGATCGAAACCATCCATGGGATGCGGACGATCAAGACGCTGGCCCTGGAGGGACGCCGCCGCCAGCAATGGGATGATGCTGCATCAGAAGCCGTGACAGCCCACCGGGACATGCAATTCCTGATGAATCTGCCACAGACCATCCTGCAGCCCATCGAAAAGCTGATCTATTCGGGTTCATTGCTGCTGGGTTGCTATCTGGCCCTGACCAGCAAGGAAGGGGCCGTAGCTGTCGGAGCCCTGATCGCCTTCACTATGCTGGCAGGCCGCGTGACCCAGCCTTTCGTTCAGATCGCAAGCCTTCTTCAGGGCGTTCAAGAGGTCCGGGGCGCGTTAAGCCAGGTGGCTTCGCTGGTCAATATTCCGGCGGAAGATACGCGGTCGACCCATGGAATGCGGCCCCGCTTTGCCGGCGCCATCCTTTTCGATGAGGTGCGCTTCCGCTATCCCGGTGCTCAAGCCTATGCCCTGGACCGTGTCAGCTTCGCATTGCCGGCGGGCAGCGTCACCGGCATCATGGGGCGCAGCGGGTCGGGCAAGACCACCGTCACCCGCATGCTGCAGGGCCTGCATCAGGATTATGACGGCCTGATCAAGATCGATGGCACCGACCTGCGCCAGATGGACCTGACACATCTGCGGGCCAATCTGGGGGTCGTGCTGCAGGATAATTTCCTGTTCACGGGTACCATCCGCGAAAATATCGGCATTGCCCGCCCCGATGCGACGTTTGAGGACATCATCCATGCCGCACGGATGGCCGGTGCGGAGGAGTTCATCGAGCGCCTGCCCGCCGGCTATGACACCGTCCTGTCGGAGGGTGCCACCAACCTGTCGGGTGGACAGCGCCAGCGGCTGGCCATCGCCCGTGCCCTGCTGGTTGATCCAACCATCCTGATCCTGGACGAAGCCACCAGCGCCCTTGACCCGGAAAGCGAAAGCATCGTCAACAACAACCTCCGCTACATTGCCGAAGGCAGGACGATGGTGGTGATTTCACACCGGCTTGCCTCGCTGGTCGATTGCGACCAGATCATCGTCATGGAGCGCGGTCAGGTCTACGATATCGGCACCCATGACGAGTTGGTCGTGCGTTGCCCGATCTACCGCCATCTCTGGTTCCAGCAGAACCGCCACCAGTCCCCGCCGCCCCCCGGAGCAACCAGCAATGAACGGTCGATCCCTGGTCCTGCGGCCGAGTAGCCGCTACGACAATGCCGACCAGTCGATCAATGATTTCCAGTCCCACATGGCGGAAATCACTGGCGCTCCGTATCCTCCGCGCGTCCGGATGACGGTGCATGCGCTGTTCGCCATGATCATCCTGGCGATTACGCTTTCCTGTGTCGTGGAGATCGACCGGGTCGTATCGGCCCCTGGCCGGCTGGTGTCGAGAACGCCGACCCTGCTGGTTCAGCCCCTGGAATCCTCGGTGCTGCGGGAAGTGCTGGTACGGCCCGGACAGACGGTCGCCAAGAATGATCTGCTGGTCATCCTGGACCCGACCATTTCAAGCGCCGACGTCTCTCAGCTCAGCTCTTCGCGTGAAGCCCTGAAGGCCCAGGTCGCCCGCCTGCAAGCCGAACAGACCGGCACGCCGCTTGCCGCACCAGCCAGGGATGACAAGGCCGGACAGACCGAATATGCCATCTGGAAGGCACGGCAGGCAGAGCGGGAATCCCGGATCGCCGTGTTCGATCAGCGCTTCCAGGCGGTCAATGGTCAGATCACCAGCGGCTTGCGCGATGCCGAGCATTACCGGTCACGCCTGAAGGTCAGCAGCGAAATTGAACAGATGCGCTCCGACCTGGCCCGCAAGGAAGTCGGCAGCCGGCTCAACGTCCTGATCGCACAGGACAGCAAGGCTGAGATTTCCCGCAACCTGTCCAACAGCGAGCAGCAGGTCATCACCTCGCGTCATGAGCTGCAGAGCATCACAGCCGAACGCGAAGCCTATATCCAGGAATGGCAATCGGCCCTGACCAAGGAACTGGCCACGAAACAGAACGAGTTGAACGGGATCGAGGAGGAATTGTCCAAGGCACAGTTCCGGCGCGATCTGGTGGAATTGCGGGCGGCGGCCGATGCCACGGTGGTCAGTGTCGCCGATGTGGGCGCCGGTTCCGTCGTGCCGTCGGGTGAGGTGCTGGTCAGCCTGATGCCGGCCAATGCCACATTGGAAGTGGAGGCGGAAGTTGCCGGCATGGACCAAGGCTTCGTGAAGGTCGGCGATGAGGTTCAGGTCAAGCTCAACGCCTATGAATTCACTCGCTTCGGCACAGTCAGGGCCGAAGTCAGGGCCATCAGTGAAAACAGCTTCACCACACGCGATGACGGCTCAACCTCGTCGGAACGGTTCTACCGGGTGCGGGCAGAGATCAAGTCCATCGACTTGAAGAATGTGGCAGGCGATGTCCGCCTCGTATCGGGCATGCCGCTGCAGGCGGATATCGTCGTCGGCAGCCGTCCCATCATCGCCAATCTAGCGGATAGGGTGCTGAGCAACACGATGGAAGGCCTGCGCGAGCCCTGAGGCCTGAAACAGGCGGCGGATTGCTGCGCTTGTCTGACCTGTGGGGGGACAGCACCTCCCACATCCGACCGTTGCTTCCTCGTATGGCCCTGAGAGGAATGACGGCGATGCTCCAAGGTCGCTTATGCCGGTGTCTGGAACAGAATGAGCAGCATGACCCATCTTGATCAGCTGGAAGCGGAGGGGATCCACATCATCCGGGAAGTGGTCGCCCAGTTCCGCAAACCGGTGATGCTCTATTCCATCGGCAAGGACAGCGCCGTGATGCTGCATCTGGCGCTGAAGGCCTTTTATCCAGGCCGCCTGCCCTTCCCCCTGCTGCATGTCGATACGGGCTGGAAGTTCCGGGAGATGATCATTTTCCGCGACAAGATCGCGGCTGACCTGGGGCTGGAACTGCTGGTCCATACCAATCCCGATGGCGTCGCCCAGGGGGTCGGTCCGATCAGCCATGGATCGGCTGTGCATACCGACATCATGAAAACACAAGGGCTGAAGCAGGCCCTGGATCATTTCGGTTTCGATGCGGCCTTTGGCGGCGCGCGGCGTGATGAGGAGCGCAGCCGTGCCAAGGAACGGGTGTTTTCATTCCGGGACCGAAATCATGGTTGGGACCCCCGCAATCAACGCCCGGAACTCTGGAATCTCTATAATGGGCGCATCGGCAAGGGCGAGAGCATCCGGGCCTTCCCCCTGTCCAACTGGACCGAGCAGGATGTCTGGGCCTATATCGCGCGTGAGGCCATCCCCATCGTGCCGCTCTATTTCGCCAAGCCGCGTCCCGTCGTGTGGCGGGACGGCACCTGGATCATGGTGGATGATCACCGCCTGCCCCTGCTGCCGGGGGAGGAGCCGGAAATGCGGAAGGTGCGGTTCCGGACCCTGGGCTGCTATCCGCTGACCGGCGCCATCGACAGCCAGGCCGACACGCTGGAGGCCATCATCGACGAGCTGGCGGGGTCCCGCCTGTCGGAACGCCAGGGCCGGCTGATCGATGCCGATGCCGGTGCCTCCATGGAGCAGAAGAAGCGGGAGGGCTATTTCTGATGGTATCCCTGCTGCGCTTCATCACCTGCGGGTCCGTCGATGACGGCAAGTCCACCCTGATCGGCCGGCTGCTGCATGATTGCGGCGCCGTGCCGGAGGATCAACTGGCCTCACTGGCGCGGGACAGCGAACGCCATGGCACGACAGGGCGGGGCAACCTGGATCTGGCGCTGCTGGTCGACGGGCTGTCGGCGGAGCGGGAACAGGGCATCACCATCGATGTCGCCTATCGCTATTTCGGCACGGCACGGCGGCGCTTCATCGTCGCCGACACGCCGGGACACGAACAATATACCCGCAACATGGCCACGGGCGCCTCGAACGCCGATCTGGCCGTGCTGCTGGTGGATGCGCGCAAGGGGCTGTTGACCCAGACCCGCCGGCACAGTTTCATCCTGTCGCTGATGGGCGTGCGCCAGGTGGTGCTGGCCGTGAACAAGATGGACGCCATCGCCTGGGACCAGGCCCGGTTCGACGCCATCGTGGCCGATTACCGCGCCTTTGCCGCCCCCCTGGGCTTCACGGACATCCAGCCGGTGCCGCTCTCGGCACTGACGGGGGACAATGTCACCCGGGCGTCGGCTCATACGCCCTGGTATACGGGGACCCCGCTGCTGGCTCTGCTGGAAGCGGCACCGGCAGCGTCCGACACGTCCGACGGGCCTTTCCGGTTTCCGGTACAATGGGTCGTGCGACCGGACGGAAATTTCCGGGGCCTGGCCGGAACCGTGGCGGCGGGCGCGATCCAGCCAGGCACTCCTGTGCGGGTCCTGCCATCGGGCCGCGACAGCACCATCGCCCGCATTGTCACCCAGGATGGGGACCGCGACCGGGCTGCCGCCGGTCAGGCCGTCACGCTTGTGCTGGCTGACGATGTCGATGTGACCCGCGGTGACCTGCTGGTGCCACCGGGGGCGGAGCCGGAAGTGACCGACCAGTTCACGGCCCATCTCATCTGGATGCATGACGAGCCGCTGCTGCCGGGCCGCGCCTACCTGATCCGGATGGGCACGGCCACGGCGACGGCACAGATCACCCAGATCAAGCATCGTGTGGATGTGAACAGCCTGGATCATCTGGCAGCATATGCGCTGGGTCTGAACGATGTCGGCCTGTGCAACCTGTCGCTCGACCGCCCCCTGCCCGCCGAACCCTATGCCGATGGCCGGGCCTGCGGCAGCTTCATCCTGATCGACCGTCACAGCAACGCCACGCTGGCCTGCGGCATGGTCCTGCACGGCCTTCGCCGGGCCGGCAATATCCAGCGCCAGCTTATGCGGGTGGGCAAGCCGGACCGGGTGGCCGCCAATAGGCACCGGCCTTGTGTCCTGTGGTTCACGGGCCTGTCGGGGGCCGGGAAATCCACCATCGCCGATCTGGTCGAACAAAGGCTGCATGCGGCAGGCTGCCGGACGATGAGCCTGGATGGCGACAATGTCCGCCATGGCCTGTGCCGCGATCTGGGTTTTACACCCGCCGACCGGGTGGAGAATATCCGGCGCGTCGCCCATGTCGCGCAACTGATGGCCGAGGCCGGCCTGATCGTGCTGGTCAGCCTGATCAGTCCCTTCCGTGCCGACCGGGAGATGGCGCGCTCCCTGTTGCCGCCCGGTGAGTTCCTGGAGATCTTTGTCGATACCCCGCTGAATATCTGCGAGGTGCGTGATGTGAAGGGGCTGTACCGCAAGGCGCGCTCCGGCGCCCTGCCCAACTTCACAGGTATCGGCAGCCCTTACGAGCCCCCGACGGAACCCGATCTGCACCTCGATACCGGCGCCGGCGATGCGGCCTCCCTGGCCAATGCGGTCATGCGTCATCTGGCCCAAACCGGCATCATTCAAACCCCGCCTTGATTGGGGCTTTGGCCTTGCCTATCAATATGATATCTGAAAGCTATCTGATATCATATTGACGCCTGCCCCCTTGCCATCCCCCGCCGGATCGCTCATAGCCTCCTTTCCAACGCACCCGGCGATGTAGGAACATGCCATGCCGATCCTGGTCACCGGCGCTGCCGGCTTCATCGGTTACCATACCTGCCGGGCGCTGCTGGACCGGGGGGAACAGGTGCTGGGGGTAGATAATTTCTCCCCCTATTACGATATCCACCTGAAACAGGCGCGGCTGGACCTTCTCACCCCCCATCCCGGCTTCCGCTTCCAGAACCTGGATATTGCCGACCGCGACGGCATGACGGCGCTGGTCGAGGCGCATCCGGACATTACCGGCATCATCCATCTGGCAGCCCAGGCCGGGGTGCGGCATTCGCTGATCGATCCTTACACCTATATCCAGACCAACCTGATGGGGCAGGTGGTGATGCTGGAGGCGGCGCGTCTGCTGCCGGGCCTCCGGCATTTCGTCTATGCCAGCTCATCCTCCGTCTATGGCGCCAATCAGGAGATCCCGTTCTCCATCGATCACCGCGTCGATCGGCCTGTCTCGCTCTATGCGGCCACCAAGCGTGCGGATGAACTGATCACCCGCACCTACAGCCATCTCTATGGGCTACCGGCCACGGGCCTGCGCTTCTTCACGGTCTATGGACCCTGGGGCCGGCCCGACATGGCCCCGATGCTGTTCGCCGAGGCCATTCTGGAAGGAAGGCCCATCCGCGTGTTCAACCATGGCGACATGGCCCGCGACTTCACCTTTGTCGATGACATCGTGGCGGGCGTGCTGGCCACCCTCGACCGTCCGGCCACGCCCGGTCAGGATGTGGTGCCGCACCGGGTCTATAATCTGGGCAATCACCGCCCCGAACCGCTGCTGCGCTTCATCGGCCTGATCGAACAGGCCCTGGGCCGCAAGGCAGAAATGGTGCTGGAACCGATCCAGCCGGGCGACGTCGCCGCGACCTGCGCTGATATCGACGCCAGCACCCAGGACCTTGGCTACCAGCCCCGCACCAGCCTGGATGACGGCATCCCCTGCTTCATCGACTGGTTCAAGGCCTATCGCAGGGTGGTTTAGAGGCTATCTGATATCATGATATCTATATGATATCTATTTGATTCTAAACTGATTTCCATACACTGGTTGGGAGCATTCCACCAGCCCGACGGGTATGGGCCTGAGAGGTGGGGTAAAGCTCAACCAGGGGAATCGCTTCAGGTTAACGGCCCTGAATTTCGGATGATATTTTCGAGATAATCTGGATCGAGGTTTGCGCGTTTTCTGCGGACCTTTA